>QHYL01000322.1 GCA_003224105.1 Acidobacteriota bacterium
CCGGAGCGAGTGGCTTCGCAGGAACCCATCTGACGAGAGAGCTCGTCCAGCAGGGACATCAAATACACGCGATCGTCCGTGATGAGAACAAATTTCGTTCAGCTTTGGGCGAAAACTATGCTGACCGAGTCTACATTCAAAAAGGCGACTTACTGGACCCTTCTGCCATTACAAACCTCAAAGGCCAGCTTGCAAAGCTCGAAGATAATTTCGACGTCGTTATACAAACCGTAGGAGGCGGCCCGCTAACTTCCAACCGTGCGCTGGCGGCGGGGATCTTCGACCTGAACTACAAAACGACGACTAACCTTATTCGAGTTTTGGAAGACAGCGGGAAATTGTCTTCCACAAGTTTGTTCGTCTATTTCAGCAGTTTGGCCGCGATGGGGATGCCTGAATCGAACGGGACTCGCATCCATTACGATGAAACGAGCGCCTGCAATCCTGTGCTTCCCTATGAGCAAGCAAAATTCGAAACCGAAGCTTTCTTAAAGGACTTTGCCAACAAGCACAAATGCAAGACCGTGGTCCTGCGCTTTCCTCAGATTTACGGCGGTGCTGACGATGCCTTCGTTAAAATGGCCCAACTTATTCGCAAGGGTGCATTCCCGGTCGTGCGGGGCAAGACCGGGAGTTTGCCATTGATCCACATTCGGGACGTGGTTGGAGCTACGTGCGCGGTCATTCAGAGTCCAGGCAGGATTCAAGAAAACTTCGAAGTTTTTCTACTTTCCGAAGGGAGTTGCCCGTATAGCAAAATAGTGGCCCTGGTCAAAACAAAATATGGCCACGGCCGCGCGTTACAGCTTCCATATTCGTTGATTTACCTGGGGATTTCGATGGTGGAAGGTATTTTCCGGTTTCTTGGGAGACCGGAGCCGTTGAATCGCCGGCGGCTGGTTTCTCTAACCAAAGACCGCGTGGTGGATTCGGCGAAATTTGTGAAGACCTTCAACTTTAAGTTTGAAGAAAATGTTGAAAGGTTTGTTGCTAGTCAACTTTCCTAAAGTCCAGCTTGTTGTTTCGTCTAAATCTCAAACAATGATGAGTACGCCCGCCAATCAAGACAATCGGCTCGAAACGCCAAACCATCACCCTTTTTTGCTAGGTACGGCGGCGGCTGACAAATGGCTGTCCTTAGCCGTCATCTGCCTCATGATAGCGGTTTTGCTCGGGCTCTTTCAGTTCCCTGTGCGGCGCATTTTCGCGGATGGGCAGGTTAACTACAACGAGGGATGGAATGCCTACCGAGATGCATTGGTGGCAAAGGGAATTCCCCTGTACCGGACTCCCCCTCAAGGCTTGGTCGGCGCAACCGCCTACCCGCCGATTTCGTTCCACCTCGTTAGTTGGCTGGGAAACGAACATACTTTTACTTTAGTGGGAAGGCTGATCTCGCTTCTTTCTTTGTTGGCGACGGGCGTTTTTGTTGCCCTCATCGTGAAAAGAGTAAGCGGTTCACGGCTCACAGCGATCATTTCATTTTTGTTGTATGAGATTGGAATCACGCTCCTTCGGGCAGACCGCATTGGTATGAACGATCCTCAATTGCTGGGCGAAGCTTTTTCAGCTGCGGGTTTATATTTCTATGTCCGGGACCCGGGTTCGAAACGTCTTTTATGCATCTCAGCCCTTCTGTTTTGCTTGGCAGGCTTCACCAAGCCAAATCTCATTGCGTTTCCTGCGGCGGTTGCTCTCGACCTCCTGATTCGCTCGCGCAAATCATTTGTTATTTGGGCAGGAGCCATGTTCCTATCGGCAGGGCTCCTTTGGGCCGCGACCGTCCTTGTTGATGGTCGTTACTTTCTAAGTCACATTATGGGCGGGGGAGGCCGCGCCTATTCTTACCACCAGGCTTGGAGCCAGTTTCATCACTATGTGGAAAGATTTCAATGCCTCCTCGTCATCGCAACGGCCTGGTCAATCCGTGCTTTTCGTTCGCGCCCTCTATTTGCCGCGGCGTTTGTTTTGAGTCACGGACTGGCGTTTCTGCTGGGGGGAGGAAACGGGGTCGATCTAAATATATTTTTCAATGGGCTTGCGGTGACCATCATCATTTGTGGGCTTGCGCTTGCCGATTTGCGCCCCTGCGAGGCGTCACAAACAGCCGCTTTGCATTCGCACGCCGCACTGGCTTTCGGGCTTCTGGTGTTTAGTGTAATGATCTTCGTACCTGGGCAACTTCGTCGCGACCGGCAGCAAATGCGACTGCTTGCTTCTAACGCCATGGAATTTGACTCCGCTATAAGGGTTTTGAAGGAGAACCCAGGACCGGCCATTTGTGAGAGCATTCTCCTTTGCTATGAGGCGGGCAAGCCCCTCGAGTTCGAAGCGTTTGCCGTTCGGGAACAGGTTCGGACTGGTGCGACCCGCGAGGCCGATGTTCTTGAGCTGCTTGAGACTCATCACTTTCGGACCGTCCAGGTCGAGTTACGTCCCGACGAGGAGAATCTCGAGGACGCCGAATTGCGGAAGAGTCTAGGTTCCGACCAGCAGGCCCCAGACACCGAGAGAAGATTCTCCCCCGCTTTCATGAGCGAACTCTTGAAGGACTACCACCTGTCCTTGCGTACCTCAGGGATGGCGGTTTTTTCTGCGAATTAGATTGAGAACTGGCTGGGCGTTTGCCCTGCGAAGTCCCAACTTCCCGCCGATGGCAAGTTTTTTCCCACAACTAGTTGGGGATGAAGGAGTCTTCCGTTGGCTACCCATGAGGCGGTTTCCAAGGATCTTTCAACTGCCCTATTTTCAATAGGCTACGGGGACTTCGCGTTTACAAGAGTGGTGGGTAGATTGCGATAGCCCTATCAGATTTGTTCAAGCCGGCAATGGCGGTAGCCTGTCTGGGTTACGCATCAGGGTCCTACTCGAACGGGCCGCCCTTCCTGCCCTTATAAATCAGTGAGAATTCACGTTCTAGATCCCTTGCTGGACAGCCGTTGGGATGAATTTGTTGCTCATCATCCCAATGGTTCGGTGTTCCACGACCGCGGTTGGCTCGAAGCCTTGGCACGGACGTATGGTTACGAGCTATACGTGCTAACCAGCGCGCCTTTTGGCCAGCCGCTGGAAAATGGCATCGTGGTGTGCCGGGTATCTAGTTGGATCACGGGCGCTCGCCTGGTGTCTCTGCCATTTTCCGATCATTGCGAGCCCCTACTCCAAGAAACCGAAGGGTCCGAAGATTTCATCCATTGGATGCAAGATGCATGCGACCTGCAAAATTGGAGGTACGTGGAGCTTCGGCCTCTATCCGCGTCATATCGGGAAGGGAATGGCCTGCAGCCCAATCGTTCCTACTGGTTCCATGAACTGGACCTGAGTCCGAGTTTGGATCAGATGTTTGAGCAATTGCATAAGAATTCCTTTCAAAGAAAAGTGCAAAGGGCGGAGCGCGAGAGTCTGTCCTACGAATCGGGCCGGTCAGAACAACTCATGAACGAGTTCTATCGGCTGCTCATGAGGACCAGAAGGCGCCAACAATTGCTCCCGCAGCCGCGCGTGTGGTTCAAGAATCTCCTCGAATGCATGAGAGACAAGCTTCGGATCCGGATTGCCAGGAGAGATGGAACCCCCGTCGCAGCCATGCTCACACTGCATCATGGCTCATCGGTGGTTTACAAGTATGGCTGCTCGGATGAGAAAGTTCACAATCTGGGTGGGATGCCGTTTCTGTTCTGGAAGCTGGTCGAGGAAAGCAAGGGTTCCGGCGCCGAAAAAATTGATCTTGGCAGGACGGACTTGGCGAACGATGGTTTGATCACTTTTAAGGACCGGCTTGGAGCAAGCAAGCGGTTGCTGACCTACTATCGTTATACAAAAACAGCAAAGCAGGGCATTGCCGCTCTCTCCGACTCGCAAGCGCTCCGGCAGTTCTTTTCCTTGTTGCCGGAGACGGTTTGTTCCGCGGCGGGCAGAATCTTGTACAGGCACTTGGGCTGACTATGGCTGAATTCTTGCCTTTACGATATTTTAATACCCCGTCAACCGGAGTTGTGCCGATTCATTCCTGCTCGCCACGAACGGAAAACCTGTGAGCACGGGACCGTCGATGGGGCTGGAAACTAGTTTGGATCGGGATTGTCAATCGGTCCCGGCTGATGAAGTTTCTGCTTCTGAGGAGCGCTCAGGAATTCAGGCTCTGCCAAGTGAAGCTGTGATTGATCGTTATCGCTGTCCTCAAGATCTTATTGGCGTCGTCTCCAGCGAGCCGCTATCGTCCATGGCTGGTTTCTTTCGCTTTGGCCAAGACGGCATCTGCTACGGCCGTTCCATTTCGGCGATTCCCTCGCCCCGGCCTAAGCTTCCTCTTCACGATGCGGCTGGCGAAGTCGCCGTCGAAAATGCAAAGCTTCTACTGCCCTTCAATCTAAAGGAAGTTATCGATAATCTCCGCCTGGAACACTACAGGAATGGAGAGGCGACGGAGAGCAATCTCTTCCAGCTTTGCAAGAAACTTTATTACTACTTGCGGCCGTTCACCAATCAAAGGATTCGCAAGCAAGTTCAGAAGTTTCATGCGCGCAACTGGAAAAAGCGATCCTTTCCGCAATGGCCAATCGACACGACGGTCGAAAACGTATTCGAAAGGGTTTTGCTGCTGTCCATGAAAGCCAGGGGACTGGACAAGATTCCCTTCGTCTGGTTTTGGCCGAACGGGGCGAGTGGCTGTCTGACGATGACGCACGACGTGGAAACCAGGGCAGGAAAGGATTTTTGTCCGACGCTGATGGATGTCGACGACGCTTTTGGGATCAAGGCTGCTTTTGGCATCGTTCCCGAAGAGCGCTACGAGGTCTCCGCGAATTTGCTGGATACTATGCGAAGCCGTGGTTTTGAAGTCGTCATTCAAGACTTGAACCATGACGGCAGGCTCTTTGACGACAAGCAGGAATTCCTGCGCCGCGCAAAACTCATCAACCAGTATGGGCGAGAGTTCGGGGCAAAAGGCTTCCGTGCGGCGGTGCTCTACCGCAAACCGGAATGGTACGACGCTTTCGATTTTGAGTTCGATATGTCGTTTCCAAATGTCGCGCCTTTGGATCCCCAGCAAGGCGGCTGCTGCACGGTAATGCCGTTTTTCATTGGGAAGATGCTCGAGCTTCCAGTGACGACGGTTCAGGACTACACGCTTTTCCACGTCTTGAACGAACGCTCGATCGAATTGTGGAAATCGCAAATCGACCTGGTCCTCAAGAAGAACGGCTTGCTCAGTTTTATTGTTCATCCTGATTACGTTTTGCAACCCGACATGCTCTCCGTCTACAAACACCTTCTGCATCAGTTGCAGGGCTTGCGCGATAAAACCGCGATCTGGTGCGCGTTGCCATCGGAGATCAATGCGTGGTGGAGAGCGCGAAACAAAATGTCCATCATCAAGGACGGCGCTTCCTGGCGAATCGTTGGCGAGGGAGCCGAGCGCGCGGTGTTGGCTTACGCGAAGAACGTGGATGGGAAGATAGTCTACGAATTCTCGCCGCCAGCGTGTCCTCAATAAGGATTGAGCACTAGACGCATTCCGTCATGGAATTTCGCAAAACCAAGCTGCCTGGAGTCTTTGAAATCTACATCGAAGCAAAACCCGACGAACGCGGCTTCTTCGCGCGTACCTGGTGCCAGAAGGAGTTCGAATCCCGGGGGCTTACCGGAAAGTTCGTGCAGGCCAGCTTGTCTTTCAACGAACGGAAGGGCACTCTGCGAGGATTGCATTATCAGATTGCGCCCTACGAAGAAACGAAGTTGATTCGCTGCACGCAGGGGGCAATCTACGATGTGGTTCTAGACTTGCGGCCAGAGTCTCCTGCTTTCAAGGATTGGGTCGGTGTGGAGCTGACAGCCGAGAAGCGCAACATGGTCTACGTGCCAGAAGGCTGCGCGCACGGCTTCCTCACCATGGAAGACCGGTCTGAAGTCACTTATCAAATGTCCCAGTTCCAGAATGCGGAATCTGCGCGAGGCGTTCGCTGGAATGATCCGGCGTTTCAGATCAAGTGGCCGGCGAAGGTGGAAGTGATTTCCGAACGCGACCAAACTTACCCGAATTTTAAATAAATTAATGGGCCTGCTCACAGATTTCGATCAAAGAGATCGCGAAGCGATTGGTGAAGAATTGCATAGCTTTGCGCGCGAGCTTTATCCGATTTGCCGGAGCATCACCGGGGACGGCGTTCGGCGCACCCTAGCGATGATCCAGGACCGGATTCCAATCCAAGTTACGGAAGTGCCGTCGCGCACGCAGGCCTTCGACTGGAACGTGCCAAGGGAATGGAACATCCGCGATGCATTCGTCAAGTCCGCCGACGGAGAACGCGTCGTCGACTTTGAGAAATGCAATCTGCACGTTATGAATTACAGCATTCCCGTGCACGCAAGAATGTCGCTGGAGGAACTCAGGCCGCACCTCTTCAGTATTCCTGAGAAGCCCGACTGGATTCCATATCGCACGTCCTACTACAAAGAAGATTGGGGTTTTTGTGTTACTCACAATCAGTTGCAGGCGCTCAAAGACGGCGAGTATGAAGTTTGTATTGATTCGACTCTCGTGGACGGAAGCCTGACTCTGGGAGAATGCTATCTTCCGGGACGCACGGCCGACGAGATCCTGATTTCGTGTCATGTGTGTCATCCTTCGCTGGCAAACGACAATCTGTCGGGCCTTGCAGTCGCCACGCACCTGGCACAGTTTCTCGCGCGCCGCGAACTTCGTTATTCCTACCGGTTCTTGTTCATCCCAGGAACGATTGGCGCGATCACGTGGCTTGCCCGAAATCAAGCGGCTACGGAGCGGATTCGCCACGGTTTGGTTCTGACATGCATTGGAGACAATGGCTCCTTCCACTACAAAAAAAGCCGCCGAGAGAATGCGGAGATTGACCGCGCGGTGGTGCATGTGCTCTCTCACCAGACCGAATCGGCGGAGTTTTTGGAGTTTTCTCCCTACGGCTACGACGAGCGGCAGTACTGCTCTCCCGGATTCAATCTGCCGGTTGGGTGCCTGATGCGCAGTGTGTGGGGAACTTTCCCGGAATATCACACTTCGGCGGACAACCTGGAATTTATCCATCCCGCGCAACTTGCGGAGTCCCTTCGTGTATGCGCCGCGGTCTTCGACGTGTTGGAGAGCAATCGCAGGTACCGCGGCCTCAATCCGTTTTGCGAGCCTCAGTTGGGGAAGCGCGGCCTTTACCGCCCTGCAGGCGGCGGATCGATCGAAGAAGAATTAAACGCGCGGCTTTGGGTATTGAATCTGTCCGATGGACAGCACTCTCTGCTCGATATTGCCGAACGCTCCCGGATTGCCTTTCCGATGATTCGCGATGCTGCCGAGTTGCTGCACGAAAACGGTTTGCTATCGGTGGTTTCGGAAGATGCTGCAAGGGAGAAAGCCTCGCCCAATGTAGCCGTAGCCCGGCGAGGCCAGTCCTGAGCGATAACCAACCCGGTTTGTCTGCGCAGGGAACGCATTGCGGGGCGATCTTGATCCATTTTTTTCCAGAGGAGCTAAACGTTGATGAAAATACTGCTAACCGGACACAAAGGCTACATCGGAGCTGTCGCCGTCCCGATGTTGCGTTCCGCGGGCCACGAAGTCGTTGGCTTTGACACCGATCTTTTCGAAGGCTGCGAGTTTGGGAACGGACTCGAAAACATTCCCGAGATTCGCAAGGACATGCGGGACCTAACCGCGGCGGATCTCACGGGGTTCGATGCGGTGATCCATCTGGCCGCCCTATCGAATGATCCGTTGGGCAACCTCGATTCCAATTTGACTTTCGACGTCAACCACAAAGCTTCTGTTCATCTTGCGGAATTGGCGAAACAAGCAAGAGTGGAGCGCTTTGTGTTCTCTTCTTCGTGCAGCACGTATGGTGCGGCCGGCGACGATTACCTCAACGAAAACGCCGAGCTGAATCCCGTGACTCCTTATGGAGTCTCAAAAGTCCTAGTGGAGCGCGATCTTGCCCAGCTTGCTGATGAACACTTCAGCCCGACGTACATGCGAAACGCCACGGCTTATGGCGCGTCGCCTCGCCTTCGGCTGGATTTAGTGTTGAACGATTTTGTTGCGGCCGCCATGACCAGGGGGCGCATCTACATCAAGAGCGACGGCACGCCTTGGCGTCCGATTGTCCACATCCGCGACATTATGTCCGCCATGCTCTGCGTGCTCGAAGCGCGGCGAGATGCCATTCACAATCAGACTTTCAACGTGGGCCAGACCTCGGAAAACTACCGCATCAGTGAACTTGCAAAGATTGTTGCCGAAGTCGTCCCCGGCAGCCGCATCGAATATGCTCCCGGCGGCGGGCCAGACAAGCGCTGCTATCGCGTCAACTGCGACAAAATCAGGAAAGCCCTGCCGGCGTTTGTTCCTCAGTGGACCGCTCGCAAAGGCGCTCAAGAACTCTACGATGCGTACCGCGCCAATGGATTGACCCCAGACGAGTTACAGGGTGGCCAGTATTTCCGGATCCACCATATCCGGCGGCTCCTGGAATCGGGAAAGCTGGATATTTCGCTGCGGTGGAATGTGTCAGCGCTCCAAAGCTGACCCCGACGCATTACTTTCGGGTTGATCCTCTCAGACACGTCCTGCTCTTCAAATGAACGATCTAAAACATAAAGTCATCCGAGGCGGCGTCGCGAAAGCCCTCGCTCAAGGAAGCAATCTTGTACTGCGTATGGGTTCCTTGATGGTGCTTGCCCGTCTGCTTGCACCGACAGAGTTCGGCCTGGTCGGAATGGTGATGGCCTTCACCGGCGTGCTGAATCTCTTTCGGGACTTCGGACTTTCTACGGCCACGGTCCAGCGGGGACACGTCACCGACGAACAGATTTCGACCTTGTTTTGGATCAACATCCTGGTTGGCACCGTGTTAGCGCTCATTCTGATGGGCCTGGCGCCCTTTGTGGCTGTTTTCTATCACGAACCTCGGCTTGTTTGGGTTTCCGTCGTTCTGGCCACTTCTTTCATCTTCAATGGCGGGGGCGTGCAACATACAGCGCTGCTCGAGCGGCAGATGCGTTTTACAGCGCTGGCCACGATCGACATCATCTCGCTGGTTGTGAGCACAGCAATCGGAATTGGGATGGCCTTTACGGGCTTCGGCTATTGGGCCCTAGTAGCGTCCGCAGTCACGCTTCCTCTGGTTAGCACCCTATGCCTTTGGGTTGCCACCGGGTGGAAACCTGGAAAGATTCACTTGCATGAGGAAGTTCACTCCATGCTCCGTTTCGGTGGAGCGTTTACGCTGATCAATCTCATCGTCTACGTTGGTTACAACCTGGAAAAGATTCTGCTTGGCCGGTACTGGGGGGCGAATGCTTTGGGCTTATATGGGCGGGCTTATCAGCTCATCAATCTTCCCACCGAGAATCTCAATTCCGCTTTTTGGGGTGTGGCGTTCTCAGGCCTGTCCAGAGTACGTCACGAACCGGAGCGATTCCGCAGCTACTTTCTAAGGGGATACTCCTTGGTTCTGGCCTTGACCATCCCCATGACGATAGGGGCCGCGCTTTTCGCGCATGACATGATTTTTGTTCTGCTCGGTCCGAAGTGGAATGATGTGGCTGGAATTTTTCGCCTTCTCGCTCCGACGATCCTCATCTTTGCGCTGATTAATCCCTTGGCTTGGCTGACCTTTTCGCTGGGCATGATCGGGCGAAACTTAAAGATTGTGTTGGTCCTAGCGCCATTGGTGATAACCGGATACGTTCTGGGATTGCCTTATGGGCCGCGAGGGGTCGCGATCGGCTACTCCGCGCTGATGACGATCTGGTGCATCCCCCACATCGCATGGTGCGTCCGCGGCACAGTCATTTCGTTGCGCGACATTCTTGTCAGCGCGAGCAAGCCATTTGCCTCGGGCATTGTGGCCGGAGGAATCGCGTGGGGAGTGCAATTCTTCATCGGTCCTTCCTTGCTTCCTTTGCCCAGGCTCATTCTCGAAGTCGCGGTCCTTCTGAGCGCATACCTCAGCATGTTGTTTTATGTGATGGGGCAAAAGGCCGTCTATTGGGATCTTCTTCGCGGATTCCGGCGAAGTTCCTCGGTGGAAGAAGACACGCTTGTACCGGCGTAACCGGGACGACTGGCCGTTTATAGCTTCATAGGTTTTATAGGAGACGCATATTTCTGTATTGGCTACGCCGGTAGAGAACGAACTCAGCCCTTTGCGGGAGCAGACTCTCTCAAACGAGCATTCCTGGTTATGGCTCATGGGTGTGCTGCTTTTTCCGCTCGTTGTGGCCGCTGTTCATTGGATGCTTGACCACCCGTACGGCATTCACTGGGACGAGGCGCTTTATTTCAATAACCTGTTGCGGGATCTTCATAACCTTCACAGCGGAAGCTTTCGGCAGATTGGTTCGATTCTCATCGGTGGAGATGTTCGCCGCCCGCCTGCGAATCTTCTTCTCGCGCTGCCATTCGTCGCTACTTTTGGTTTTCACACGGTCATACCGAGGCTTGTAACACTGGCTTGCTGCGGCGTTAGCGGCTGGTTCGTTTATCTGACCACGCGACGAATGGGCGGTAGAGCTGCGGCAGCACTGGCCGTTCTGATCTTTTGTTTGTCGCCCGAGGTCGTCTCCGCGAGCATTTTCTTCAGTACGGAAGGCCCGTTTTTCATCGCCACCGCAGGCATGCTTTACTTCGCTTCTTTTTACTGGAGCGACGAGGTACAGCGTCCACGCGTCTGGATCGGATTGGGGGCGGCGATTGGCCTCGGTTTATTGGCGAAGAGCTCGTTCCTTCTGATTGCGTTGCCGGTTGTGGCCGTCACTATGGTTTTGTTCCTCCGCCGCAATCACTGGGCTCTCTCGGCCTGGTCTTCCTTCCTCAAGGCTGCCGCTCTTGCCTTTGTGGTGGCAGCGCCATGGTGGATCAAAAATCTTGGTCCTGCCTTGGCTTATACGAAATTCGCGAGGGAGCAGCCGCGCAATTCGTTAGGCACGCCATCGCTGTTAGTTTGGGCAAAATGGCTCTTTACGGTCGTGGTTAGTTTGATTGGTCCCGCGCTGGCCGTTCTCATTGCTGTCGTGGCGCTTCTGGCATTCCGCAAGCTCGTCCTTAGAAAAGAGATTAGCCTCGATCCAGTTCATCGAGCCGCGCTAGTAACGTGCGGCTTCGCCATTCTGCCGCTCGTCGCACTTCAGCTCTCAGGTACCAATCATTTGCTGCGCTATTTGTGTCCCGCGATGATTCCCTTTGCCGTAGGCGTGGGCATCCTCGCGGAAGCATCCGGCTGGATTCGCTTCAAACCAGCCCTCACAATTTCTGCCACGCTCTCTACAGTGCAGTTACTAATGCTCGTGACGCCGGTAGCTTTTCCGAACCAGCAGCCGGTGGACCCCGGCTTTTACAACGGCGGGCTTCCCTGGCGAATCATGGTTCGTTTTGAACAGTGGAATTGGAAGCCGCTTCAGGAAATCTCTCAGAGGTGCGGTTTGGACAAGCCCAAGATCGCCTTCCTGGGCATGGGTCGTCCTTTGAATCCTCCACAGATTCTTTATCCCTGGTTTCTTAAGGGAGCTTCTCCCTCGGATAGAACTGGCTTCTACGAACCGCTATGGTTGTACCGGTATGAGCATGGTCCGTTCGATTGGAAGCAAGTCATGAGTTCCGCGGAGCTGAGTGAGATTGTCCTTACGGCTCCTGGTTTTGTCGGGCAAGCCACGGATCGCCAGAATCTCGATAATCAGTACAATCGCGAATTTGCGGACCGGCTCGCCAAGGATCCTCTGTTCCAGCCCGCGATTCATCTTCAGATGGGACGCTTCGAACCTTTGGAAGTGCTGGTGTTTGTAAAGAACGGGTTTGCATGTCACTCGATGGCGACGGCGCAAGCAGCGATAAATTGATTCGCAACTCCCGGAAGGAAATTCATCCAAACTCGCGCACTGGGCTGCATAATCACTTGAATTCGCGATCTTTATAAGGAGCCTGTTGGGTTCATGCGTGGATGGCACTTGGACGATTGTTGCGACGAGACTGCTAGACGTCCCGTTTCTCATAGGGGGAGAAACCTGTGAACCCGCTCGTTAGCTTCGTGGTGCCTTGCTACAAACTGGCGCACCTCATGCCGCAGTGTGTCAACTCCATCCTGCGGCAGTCCTACGAAAATTATGAGATTCTGATTATGGACAACTGCTCCCCGGACAATACGCCGGAGGTTGCCGCCTCCTTTGGCGATCCTCGCGTGAAGCTCGTTCGCAACGAAACCAATCTCGGGCACGTCCGCAATTTCAACAAGGGCATCACGCTAGCGAGCGGAAAATACGTATGGCTGATTTCACCGGATGATTGGCTGCGCGGCGACGATGCGCTTGCGAAGTACGTTGACCTGATGGAGCAAAATCCCGGTGTCGGCTACACCTTCTGCCGCGCGATCGAAGTGCTGGGTTCCAAAGAAACAGGCATCGCCAGCTGGACGAATCTGGGCGACCAGGATCGCGTCTGGGATGGCCCGAGTTTTCTCCTGCGGTTGATCCAGGGAGACTGCGTGGTTCTTTCCGCGGCCATGGTGCGCAAAGAATGCTACGAAAAGTACGGCATGTTTTTGCTCGAGATGCCGCATGCCAACGATTGGTACCTCTGGTGCGTCCTCTCGCTTCATTATCAAGTGGGCTATCTCGCGGAGCCGTCCGTGTTCGTCCGCATGCACGAAGAAAGCCTCACCTCGGCATTCAATCGGGGGGGCAATCCTCTCTGCTTGATCGATGAACTTACCGCGCTCTGGCGCGCTGCGCATTTGGCGGAAGTCGCGGGCGTCATTTCCGACCGAAGCGCCTTCAATGATTCCATCGCAACCATGGCGGGCCGCGCCCTGACCTACGGGCCGCGAGGCCGTTCCATGCCGGGTTTGAAAGAAGCTGATTTCGAAGCGCTCCTTCGCCAGCATGCCAAAGACGCCGAAGATGAGAAGGACATGCGTGCCCGCGTCCAAATGGTTGTTGGAGACGAGGAATACTGGCACGGACAGAACAAGAAGGCCGCTCAAGCCTACTGGTCGGCGCTCAAGCTTCGCCCCTGGTGGACACGAGCCTGGGCGAAATATCTGCTTTTGAAAACCGGCGGATTCGGGAATTACATCCGTCGCGTGATTCTGGACACGCGGGAGTCGCGCGCCGAGGCCCGTAGTTAGCTTAAAGGATCGCTGGCAAATGGACATTACTATCGTCTTGTGTACCTACAACCGGTGCAAGTCCCTGGTGACGGCGCTGAACAGCGCCGTGGCCTCCGAACTTCCAGAATTCGTCGAGTGGGAAATTGTGGTTGTGGACAACAATTCCAAGGATGCCACGCGTGAAGTGGTTGAGGGCTTCTGCAATCGTTATCCCTCTCGAATTCGTTATCTGTTCGAGCCGAAACAAGGCAAATCCAATGCGTTGAATACCGGAATTCGTGAAGCAAGCGGCCACATCCTCGCTTTTATGGATGACGACGTCCGCGTCGAGCTGGATTGGGCGCAGAAACTCACCGCTCCCTTGCAGGCTCTACAATGGTCGGGTTCAGGCGGCCGTGTGGTTCCGGAATGGTTTCGCCCCGTTCCGCGCTGGCTCAACCCCCAAGCCTGGTACGCCGCCGGTCCGCTGGTTCAATTCGATCTTGGGGACAAGGCCGGAGAGCTTTTCGAACCTCCCTTTGGCACCAACATGGCTTTCCGCAAATCTGTTTTTGAAAGGTATGGCGATTTTCTTCCTGAACTGGGGCCGCGTCCGGGAAGCGAGATTCGCAACGAAGATACGGAGTTTGGCGCCCGCGTGCTGGCAGCGGGAGAGAGGCTGCGTTATGAGCCTTCCGCGATCGTTCATCATCCGGTGCCGGACAATCGCATTGACAAGAAATTCTTTTTGGCTTGGTGGTATCACAAAGGCGGCGCAAGCATCCGGCAATTTGGAGTGAGGCCACGCACCAAACATTATGTCGCGGGCGTTCCTTTATACTTGTTTCGCAATCTCCTGGTCTGGACGCTGAAGTGGATGCTGGCCTTCAGCCCGTGGCAGCGATTTTCGAACAAGCTCAACGTTTGGACGAAAGTGGGTGAAATCTTGGAATGCTACCGCAACCCTCTAGCAGCGCGAAGGATGGAAAATAGTGGCCGTCAGGCCCGCGTGGCTGTGTTGATTGATGGACGGTGAAATGGTAATTGGGGAGTTGGAAATTGCAGAGTAAGACCATTTTGAATTCTTCCAGTCGCGCTGCGGGACTCGCGCAAAATTTGCCGTCTCGCGAGAAGTTGCTCTGGATGTATGAGCGATTGACGCTCATCCGCGAGTTCGAGGAGCGCCTGAGGTGGCTCGTCGAGACGGGCGTGCCCGTGGGTGCAGTGCATTACTACACCGGCCAGGAAGCTTGCGCCGTGGGTGTGTGCGCGGCATTGGAACCCAGCGATTGGATCGCCTCCACGCATCGGGGTCATGGA
>QHYL01000323.1 GCA_003224105.1 Acidobacteriota bacterium
TGGAGCGCCTTGCCGGCTGCGGTGCTGTTGGCCGGCAGTGTGGCAATGGCGCAGGATCAACCGGCTCCGAGCTCGCAGCCTGCACCGCAAGCGCAGAGCGGGAGCGCCGCGACGGTGGCGACGCCTGCGGCCAAACCCAAGCCGACGGTGGCGCAGCGCAAGGAAAATCAACAGGACCGCATCGCGCAGGGCGTGAAGAGCGGCCAACTGACGGCCGGTGAGACCGCTAACCTGGAAACGAAAGAAGCGGCCATCAACGGCGAAACCAAGGCGGACCGCGCGGCCAACGGCGGCAAGCTCTCGGCGGCGGAGAAGAAGCAGATCAACGGGCAGCAGAATCAAGTATCCAAGCAGATCTATAAGGACAAGCACAACGCCAACACGGCGCACTACGGCGACAACAAAGTCGGGCAGCGCCGCGAAAATCAGCAAGACCGCATCGCCCAGGGCATCAAGAGCGGGCAACTGACGGCCGGTGAAACGGCCAAGCTCGAGAATCAGCAAAAGGGCAGCAACAAGCAGGTTGCCGCGGACCGCGCGGCCAACGGCGGAACGCTGACACCCTCGGAAAAGAAGCAAGTCAACCACGAACAGAACGCGGCGTCGAAGAACATCTATCACAAGAAGCACAACGCGAAGACGCAGCCGCAGGCGCAGCCAAAGCCGTAGGTTTTTCCTCCACCCCCTGAAGCAAGTGAGGCGCTCCGGTCACGACCGGGGCGCCTCTTCTCTTCACGCTACCCTGGGGCCTGGGTACTTTTCAATGGCGGCGCAAAGCGACCGGTATTAGTTCCCTCGATGTTTGGCAATGATGAGCGTGATGTCGTCGTGCTGCTCATGCGGGCTGAAACGGCGGACTTCATCCACAATCGAAGTGAGCGCAGCCTGGGAAGGCAGTTCACGGTGCCGCTGCAAGGCTTCGATGAGGCGCTGTTCGCCGAATTGCTCATCGGCGGCATTGTAGGATTCGGTGATGCCGTCGGTGTAGAGTGCGAGCGTGTCGCCGGGAAGTAGCTGGCACTCTCCAATCTCGCAATTCCAATCCTTGAAAATACCCAGCACCGTGGCGGTGGCCTCGAGGCGCTCGACTGTGTCATCGCTGTGCAGCAGCAGAGCGGGGAGATGGCCGCAATTGGCGTAACGCAAGCGGCTGGCGGTGTCGTCGTATTCGGCGAAAAAGAGGGTGGCGAAAGAGCCGTCGGGAGTGTTGTCGCAGAAGAGCTGGTTCACGGAACACAGCAGGCGCTGGGGCTGATCGAGAGCGATGGCGCACTGGCTGCGCAGATTGGCTTGGAGATTGGCCATCAGCAGTGCGGCGGCGATGCCTTTGCCGGAAATGTCGCCGATGACGAAGCCCAGCCGCTCACCGCCTAAATCGAGGAAGTCGTAGTAATCGCCGCCGACCTGGCGCGCCTGACGGCAGAGTCCCGCGTACTCCAGAGTCTTGAGCGGGGGAAGAGTCTGCGGAAAAAGCCGGGCCTGCACCTGCTTGGCGATGTCGAGCTCCTGAGCGGCGCGTCGTTCAGCTTCGAGCCTTTCGGCGATGGCGCGGCGCTGTGCTTCGACGGCGTGAGTGACTTCGTCGAAACTGACCAGCGAGAACGCGTTGCCGTCAAGATCTTTGAAGCGGGCGAAGACGCCGCCCCAAATCGCCGCGAGCTCTCCTGCAGTCGACGGTGATTCCCCGGAACTTGAACCGCGCACGTGCACTGGGTATTTCAGGCGCTTCAGGCGAGGATTAACCAGGAAGCGCACTCCGCGCGCGCTCCATTCGCGGAACTTGGCAAGCACGTCCTCTGTGACAAACGTAACTTGCGTGGCCCGGCCAATGAGTTTGTGCTGATCGGAATCAGGTCCGGGCGCCACGAGCGTTAGGTTGGCGGTCCCGTCGGGCGGCGCGACGGTCACGAAACGCCGCCCTGCAAATCGTTCCGAGCGAGCGTCGAAGACGAGTTGAAAGCCCAGCAGGTCCACGTAGAAGTCGAGGCTGCGATCCAGATCGCGAACAAAAATAGTGACGGACTGCAAGCGCAGGTATGGGTCTCGACGATCCAGCCGAACCGTCGGGCCATCAACCCATTCGTGGGGAGAGCCAGCCATGGGCTAGCATTATATGACGGAGCAAGTACAGTGGCGGCGAGACGCATGGTTTTTTACTTTTCCCGGAATGTGTTTCGGAGTATCAAAGAGACGAGGTTTTTGCTGGGTTGGCGGGAAGACGGGCGGGCAAAAGCGGGAGCCGGCAAAATGCCTCTAAAACACAAGCGGGCTGCAGCAACTGCAAAGCAACGCCTGCCGTGGAGCGCTTCATGGAACGAAATGTTCGCGACCTTTTGAATTTGTACAATCCGCAGGATCCGCTGGACCATGCGTGGACGATTCCTTCGCCGTGGTATTTCGACAAGCAGATTGAGGAGCTGGAGCAGCAAAGCGTGTTTGCAAAAACATGGCAGGTGGTTGGGCGCGCGGATCAAGTTAAGAACAAAGGGGATTTTTTCACCGCGGACCTGGCGGGCGAGCCCACCGTGGTGGCGCGCGGAGAGGACAACGTGTTGCGCGCGTTTTACAACGTGTGCCGGCATCATGCAGCGGCGGTGGTGATGGAAGCGCAAGGCTGCGCGAAACAATTCCGGTGCCCTTATCACGGCTGGACCTACGGGATTGATGGCGGGCTCAAGGGAATGGTGGAGTTTGAGGGCGTGTGCAATTTTGACCGTGCAAAAAGCGGGCTGGTACCGGTGAAGGTAGATACCTGGGAGAAGTTTGTCTTTGTAAATCTAGACGGACAGGCGGCGCCGCTGAAAGATTTTCTTGGAACAGTTCCCAAAATTGTTGCTCCGCTGCAGCTTTCGAAAAAAATGAAGTTTTTCGACCGCCGCGTTTACACGCTCAACTGCAATTGGAAGGTGTACGTGGACAATTATCTGGACGGCGGGTATCACGTGCCCCACGCGCACAAGGGGCTGAGCAGCGTCATCGATTATACGAAATATACGATTGAGAATCTGGAGCGCGCCTGTTTGCAGTCGAGTCCGCTTTCTTCGGGGAAGAAATCCGAAACCGGGGTGGCGGCGACGCGGCAAGGACGCGCGTTTTATTTGTGGATATATCCAAACTTCATGATCAACGCGTATGAAGGCGTGATGGATACGAACCTGGTCCTGCCGTTGGCGGTGGACAAGTGCGCGGTCATGTTCGACTACTATTTTTCAGATCTCAGCAAAAAAGCTGCGGCGCATCAGCGCGCGAGCATCAAGGTGAGCGAAAAAGTCCAGGATGAAGACATGGCGATTTGCGACGCGGTGCAGCGCGGCCTGGCTTCGCGAGCGTATGTGGCAGGGCGGCTCTCCGTGCGGCGCGAAGCCGGGGAGCACCTGTTTCATCGCCTGTTGCACGCGGATTTGACGCGGTCACTGAACCGGCCAGCGGCAGCTGACTAGGTGCAATAGGATCGCAAACAAAAAGATGAAGCCGGACTAAATTGACGGTGCCCGAGGCGTGCTCTATACTTAGGATTCTTGTTGCAGGATAGTTTTTCACTTCAAGATCTGAGAAGGAAGTCCTGAGAAGCGCCGACGAGTGTACGGCTCCCCGAAGCGTATCCACCCTGTCCCGCTTGCCGAAGCAAGCTGCCGCAGGTAAGCAATAGAAAGAGGAAAGCGCATGGCTGAGGCAAGCTGCCGACGCGAGCTGGAATTGGAGATTCCCGCCGAAGAAGTGTCAAAAAAGATGCAAAGCGTGGCGAAAGAGTTTGCGCGCCTGGCGACGATTCCTGGATTCCGGAAGGGAAAGGCCCCCGTTTCGCTGATCCGCCGGAGATTCGCGGAGGATATCAAAGGCGAAGTGCTCCAGACGCTGGTGCCGGAGCACGTAGAAAAGGCTCTGGCCGAGCAAAAACTCTCACCCGTTACGCAACCGAAAGTGGACAAGCTGGACTTCAATGAGGGTCAGCCCGTGAAATTCCGCGCCGTCTTCGAAGTGATGCCGGAATTTGAATTGGGCAGCTACAAAGGGCTGGAACTGGAAATGCCCACGATGGACATCACCGACCAAGATGTTACGAAGGCGCTGGAGGAAATGCGGGAGCGGGCCGCGGCGTTTGCTCCCGTGGAGGGCCGCGCCATTCAAGACGGTGACTTCGCGCAAGTGAAGCTGGTGGGCACGCCGGAGGGCGGAGGCGATCCGTTGCAGGCGGATAGCGTGTTGTGCCACATCGGCGCGGAAGAAACGATGGAGCCTTTCAATACCAATTTGAAAGGCGCGAATGTGGGCGAGCACAAGAGTTTTGACGTGGAATATCCCGCGGACTATCCCGATCCCAAACTGGCCGGCAAGAAATTCCATTACGCCGTGGAAGTGCTGGGAATCAAGACAAAAAGGCTCCCGGAACTGAACGACGATTTTGCAAAAGACGTGAGCGACGCGAAGACGCTCGACGAATTAAAGAGCAAAGTTCGCGAAGGGCTGGAGCACCAGCGCGACCACAAGCGAAAGGAATTGCTGCATGAAAGGGTTTTGGCGCAACTGGTGAAGCAGCACGACTTTCCCGTGCCGGAATCGCTCGTAGAGCATCAAATGGATGTGCGGCTGGAGCGCGTCGTGCGTTCGCTGGCCGCGCAAGGCGTGGATCCGCGCGCGGTGAACGTAGACTGGGTGACGCTGAGGCGGCGGCAGGAGGATCGTGCACGAGACGACGTGAAGGCGGAGCTGATCATCGACCGGATCGCCACAGCGGAAAACATTGACGTGAGCGAAGAAGACCTGACGCGCGAGCTGGAACACGCGGCGGGACATGGTAACGAATCGGCGGAAGCGCTTCGCGCTCGTTTGACAAAGCAGGGCGCGCTCGATAGGATGAAAGCCAAGTTGCGTAGCGATAAAACACTCGAGTGGCTCGAGCAAAACGCTAAAATCAAGACCGTTGCAGCGGCAAACGCAGCCACGGATGCAAAGTGAAACATTCCGGCCGGGTGCCAGCGGCTTTACTTCCATGAAAAAATTCGACGAACCTGACTATCACGCAACGACCCTCGTACCCATGGTGGTCGAACAGACCAGCCGCGGCGAGCGGGCGTACGACATTTACTCCCGGCTGCTGAAAGAGCATATTATTTTTATTGGCACGCCGATCGACGATCACGTCGCCAATTTGGCCACCGCGCAGATGCTGTTCCTGCAAGCGGAGGACCCGGAGAAAGACATTCAGCTGTACATCAATTCTCCGGGCGGCTCAATCACAGCGGGATTCGCGATTTACGACACGATGCAGTTCGTGAAACCAGATGTGGTGACGACCTGCGTGGGGCAGGCTGCTTCGATTGCCGCGGTGCTGCTGGTTGGCGGCGCTCCCAAGAAACGGTTTGCGCTGCCCAATGCTCGGATTCTGATTCATCAGCCGTGGCTTTCCGGGCTTGGCGGACAGGCGACAGACATTGATATTCACGCAAAAGAAATCCTGCGCATGCGCACGACCATCAATGGGCTGCTGGCAAAACATACCGGCCGGTCGGTGGACCGCATCGAGAAAGACGTCGAGCGCGACTACATCATGAACGCGGAGCAGGCCAAGGAATACGGGATGATCGATGAGATCATCTTCAAGCATCGTTAGTTTTTCAGGCGCGAAGTGCTTTGCCGTCCGAAGCGGGGCGGAAGGCACGTTCCCGATAGTCCGCCCGCACGACTTTCTCTCTTGCTCAGGGGACAAAACAGCCTAGAATAAGAAGTAGAGGTTCCGAAGAAGCCCAGCGGAGCTGAGGGCTCCATACCTGTGAAAAAATTTAATCCAGACGAGCCATTGCGCTGCTCATTTTGTCACAAAACCCAGGAGCAGGTCGAAAAGCTGATCAGTTCGCCTTCGGACTATCCGCGCGCCTACATCTGCAACGAGTGCGTGGGCGTTTGCCAGACGATTTTGGAGGACGAGAAGCGCGAACAGGCCTCAGCGCCGGCGCGGCAGCTTCCGCGGCCGCCGGAAATCAAGCGGTTCCTCGACGGGTACGTCATTGGGCAGGACCGCACCAAGAAAAAGCTCGCGGTGGCAGTCTACAACCACTACAAGCGGATTTTCCTGAACAAGCAGCCGGGCGAAGTGGAATTGAGCAAGTCGAATATTCTGCTGATCGGCCCGACGGGCACGGGTAAGACGCTGCTGGCGCAAACGCTTTCGCGCATGCTGGAAGTGCCTTTTGCGATTGTAGATGCGACCACGCTGACCGAAGCCGGCTACGTCGGGGAAGACGTCGAGAACATTATTTTGAAGCTTCTCCAAGCCGCCGACGGCGACGTCCAGAAGGCCCAGCAAGGCATCATTTATATTGACGAGATTGACAAAATTGCTAAGAAAGATGAGAACCCGTCGATCACACGCGACGTTTCTGGTGAAGGCGTACAGCAGGCGCTGCTGAAAATTCTGGAAGGCACGGTGGCCAACGTGCCGCCGCAGGGCGGGCGTAAGCATCCCCATCAGGAATTCACGCCAGTGGACACGACGAACATCCTGTTTATTTGCGGCGGAGCGTTTGTCGGCTTGGAGAAAATGATCGAGAAACGCACCGGCCGGCGTTCTCTTGGCTTCCATACGGATGCCACGCCTTCGACGCCGCAACGGCGGAACACCGAACTGCTCGAACAGGTGCAGCCCGGCGACTTGATCCGCTACGGATTGATCCCGGAGTTTGTGGGCCGCTTGCCAGTCGCGGGTGTGATGAATGATTTGGACAAGGGCGCGCTGGTTAAAATCCTGACGGAACCGAAGAACGCCCTGCTGAAGCAATACCAGAGGCTGTTTGAGTTTGAGAACGTGCGCTTGCGATTTACGGAAGAAGCGCTCGAGACTGTGGCAGAGTTAGCCCTTCAGCGCAAAGTGGGCGCGCGTGGCTTGCGAATGATCTTGGAAGACCTCATGCTGGAGCTCATGTACCACCTTCCCATGCAGCGGAAGGTACGCGAATTCGTGGTCAGCGCGGAAATGGTGCGAACGCGCGAAATCAACTGGAGCTTGCTCGAAAAAGCCGGATGAGCCGGCTCGCGCATCAAATTCAGAGTGCGGCCAATCTTCGGCCGTATAAAACTAAGAGGCGGAAGCAAGAAGTTCAGGGGCTCCCATGTTTACACGAGAGAAACAAGAGATGAGGCGCGTGCCGATGATGCCGGTGCGGGACATGGTCATTTTCCCGCAGCAGATGACGCCGTTTATCGTCGGGCGCGAAGCGAGCGTCAGGGCGCTCGAAGAAGCCCTGGCTAGCGACAAGAAGATTTTCCTTTCCACCCAGCATGACGCTTCGGTGGACGATCCGAAACCGGAAGAGATTTACGCGGTTGGCACGCTCGCCAATATCGTACAGAGTGTGAAGCTGCCTGATGGAAACATCAAAGTCCTGGTGGAAGGCGTGGAACGGGCGAGGGCGCTTTCCATCGCCACCGAAGAAGGTTTTTTCCGGGCCACCATCCGTTTGCTCGGCCAGCGCATCGAGGATTCGCCGCAAGTCAAGCAAACCGTAGAGAAAGTGACCGGGCTGTACGAGCAGTTCATCAAGCTGTCGCAGAGCTTGAATTACGACACGATGATTGCGGCCGCGCGCGGAGATGATCCCTCGCGCCTCTCGGACACGATTGCGGCAAACCTGCAGCTTCCCGTGGACGAAAAGCAGGATTTGCTCGAGACCGTAGACCCGATGGAGCGGCTGAATCGCATCGGAGAAATTCTGGAAATCGAGCTGGAAAAGCTCAACGTCGACCGCAACATCAATACGCGTGTAAAGCGCCAGATGGAGCGTGCGCAAAAAGAGTATTACCTCAACGAGAAGCTGAAAGCGATTCAGAAAGAACTTGGGCGCGGCGAGAAAAGCGAAACCGACGACCTGAAAAAGAAGATTGACTCGGCGGGCATGCCGAAAGATGTTCACGAAAAGGCCGTGCAGGAGCTGAAGCGATTGGAATTGATGCCGCCGATGTCGGCGGAATCGACGGTGAGCCGGAATTATCTGGACTGGCTGATTGCCGTGCCCTGGAAGAAGCGTTCGAAGGAAATTCGCGACATCAAAGCAGCGGAGAAGGTGCTGAACGAAGAGCACTATGGGCTCGAGAAGATTAAGGACCGCATCCTGGAATTCCTTGCGGTGCGCCAGCTGGTAAAAAATCCGAAAGGATCGATCCTGTGTTTTGTTGGACCTCCTGGCGTTGGAAAGACCTCGCTGGCGATGTCCATCGGGCATGCCACGGGGCGCAAATTCGTGCGCGTTTCGCTGGGCGGCGTGCGCGATGAAGCGGAAATTCGCGGCCACCGCCGCACGTATATTGGCGCCTTGCCGGGCCAAATCATTCAAATGATGAAAAAAGCCGCCACGGTGAACCCCATCTTCGTGCTGGACGAAGTGGACAAGATGTCCACGGATTTCCGGGGCGATCCCTCGGCGGCCCTGATGGAAGTGCTGGACCCGGAACTCAACCACGCATTCACGGACCATTATCTGGACGTGGAATACGACCTTTCCAAAGTCATGTTCGTGTGCACGGCGAACGTGCTGCATACCATTCCACAGCCGCTGCAAGACCGCATGGAAATCCTGCGCCTGCCGGGCTACACCGAGCAGGAAAAGATGGAAATCGCGACTCGCTTCTTGGTGAAGAAAGCGCTGGAAGCCACGGGGCTGACGGAGAAGAACCTCAAGTTTACCGAGGAAGGTTTACTGCACATTATCCGGCACTACACGCATGAAGCTGGAGTGCGCAATCTCGAGCGCGAAATCCAGAACATTGCGCGGAAGATGGCGCGCAAGGTGGTGACCGACGGCGCGGAATCGGCGGCGGAGATTACGCCGGAAAACGTAAAGGATTTCCTGGGCGTGCTGAAGTACCGCGAATTCTGGCTAGAGAAGCAGAACGAAGTTGGCCTCACGACCGGGCTGGCGTGGACGGAAGTGGGCGGGTCAGTGCTGGCCAGCGAAGCCACATTGATGGAAGGGAAGGGCCGGCTGACTCTGACCGGAAAACTCGGCGACGTGATGCAGGAATCGGCTCAGGCTGCGATGAGCTATGTGCGCTCGCGTTCGAATCTACTGGGTTTACCAAGAGATTTCTACCGCACGATTGATATTCATGTGCACGTGCCGGAAGGCGCGATTCCGAAGGACGGTCCGTCGGCCGGTATTACGATTTGCACCTCGATTGTGAGCGCGCTGACCAAAAATCCAGTGCGCTGCGACGTGACCATGACCGGGGAAATCACGTTACGCGGCAAGGTTCTGCCCATCGGGGGCGTCAAGGAGAAGCTCCTGGCCGCCCACAGAATGGGCTTGCGTACGGTAGTGCTTCCGAAGGACAATGAGAAGGACCTAGCGGACATCCCGCAAGAGATTCTCTCCAGTCTCACGATCCATTTTGTCGAGACCATGGATGAAGTGCTGCAGATTGCGCTGGAGCGGCCCATTGTGCCGCTTGAGCATGCCGCGGTAGCGCCCGTCGCGGAACCTTTCGCCACCGGCGCCGAGAAAGACAAGAGTTTGACCAACTAAGCAAAGATATTCCGGGAAAGGCCCATCTCTCAAAATTTGCCCGCAAAAAGCTGGCGCGGGAGGCGGGAGTGTGGGCTTCGAAGTGGCCCGGAGCCTCTGCGGTTGGGGGAAAGTCCGGTCTACCCACTTGGCTGGTTTCGCGCCTCCGGTCCGTGACCTGAGAAGCGTTCAACCGGCAGTTTAGTGAATCACCTCAAGCACAATCCGGATTCTCAGGGTCAATTCACAATCACACTAGGAAACTATGCCAAAAGAAACACACGTTGAAGGAAACAAAGAAATGAGCATCAGCCTTGCCGAGCTAAAGGAAAAGAACATCACCGATCTCGCCAAGATTGCCAAGGAATTGAACATTCCCGGCGCGAGCGGGATGCGCAAGCAGGAACTGATCTTCCAGATTCTGCGCGCGCAGACCGAAAAGAACGGCTTGATCTTCTCCGAAGGCGTTTTGGAATGCCTCCCCGACGGATTCGGATTCCTCCGCGCACCGGAATACAACTACCTGCCCGGCCCGGACGATATCTACGTTTCTCCGTCGCAAATCCGCAAATTCGACCTCCGCACCGGGGACACCGTCTCCGGTCAAGTCCGGCCACCCAAGGACGGCGAACGTTATTTCGCGCTGATCAAAGTGGAAGCGGTCAATTTTGAAGACCCCGAAGTCGCGCGAAACAAGATTTTCTTCGATAACCTGACACCCCTCTATCCGCAGGGCCGTTTGAAAATGGAAACGGTGAAGGAAAACATGACTGGCCGCGTGCTGGATTTGCTTTGTCCTGTGGGCAAAGGCCAGCGCGGTTTGATCAACGCACCGCCACGCACCGGGAAAACCATGATGCTGCAGGCCATCGCCAATGCGGTCGCCACCAATCATCCGGAAGTTGCGCTCATCGTGCTCTTGATTGACGAGCGCCCGGAAGAAGTCACCGACATGCAGCGTACCGTGAAAGGCGAAGTCATCAGCTCGACGTTTGACGAGCCGCCGCAGCGCCACATCCAGGTGGCGGAAATGGTTTTGGAAAAAGCCAAGCGCCTGGTGGAGCACAAGCGCGACGTTGTCGTGCTGCTCGACTCGATTACGCGCCTGGCGCGCGCTTATAACGCGGTGACGCCACCCTCCGGCAAAGTGCTTTCCGGCGGTATCGATGCCAACGCTTTGCAGCGCCCGCGGAGATTCTTCGCCGCCGCGCGCAACGTCGAGGAAGGCGGGTCGCTCACCATCGTTGCAACCGCTTTGATTGATACCGGCAGCCGCATGGACGATGTGATTTTCGAAGAGTTCAAAGGCACCGGCAACATGGAAATCTACCTCGACCGGCGCCTGGCGGATAAGCGCGTATTTCCCGCCATCGACATTCAGCGTTCCGGTACGCGCAAGGACGAATTGCTGCTTCCGCCGGATGAGCTCAGCCGCGTGTGGGTGCTGCGCAAAGTTTTGAGCCCGCTTTCGACCGTCGAAGCGATGGAGCTTTTGCTCAGCCGGCTAACCAAGAGCAAATCCAACGTGGAATTCCTCAGCTCGATGTCCGCGCCGGCATAAACCACAGAGACATTCATTCGAGCGGCTTTCCCCTGCTCGATCCTCGATGCGGCAGGAACTGCTTGGGATTCCGCGCTTGCCGTTCCCTACGGGCAAGACAGCCTCTCAGCTTTTGGAGGCCTGAGTGTGTTTCTCAACGAGAATCTTCTAAGCAAACTCCTGCGGCGCATCGTTCGGATTCGCGTGGCAGAGGAACCTTATGTTGGATAGTTACACCTCCTTTCGGGAACACTTCTCCCACAACGAAACTCTTTGACCATAGGTGCAAGCGTCAGCTAAAGACACCAAATCGGCAACAGTTTGCTTGGATTAAAGCGACTTAGTTAGGCGATGAATTTAGAGCCGCGCGAATAAGCAGACCGCGAGACCCGATCGCCGTGATGCGCCTGCGTCTTGGCTTTTGTCTTCGTGTCTCATATCTGCTCTCACGCTCAGTGAGGATTCCGGTAAGCCGGAACAACCGACTGAGGTAATCACAAGGTAAACGGAATCGGACAACCTGTCAAGAGCTTTTTGAGAAAAACCGCATCCTTGGCCCATTTTTCGCGTAACTTGTTAATTCTACAGTACCTGGCTGTGAGCGGTTTGGCGGGGCAAAGTATTTTTTGCGGCCACAGCGCGCGATTAAACTTTCTTTCCGGCGGCTGCGATCTCCTCTTTTTGGCGCTCGTTGGCGAGCATAACGATGAGCCGCGCGGTTTCTTCGATGCCCATCGCGGTGTTGTCAACGACCACCGCGTCGGCTGCGCGCACCAGCGGCGAGACCTTGCGTTCGCGATCTCGGCGGTCGCGTTCGCGCACTTCGTCGAGAACTTCGGCGAGCGTGAACGCTTCACCCTTTTCCTGATGTTCCTTCCAGCGGCGCTCGGCGCGCACTTCGGGCGAGGCATCCAGAAAAATCTTCAATTCCGCGCGGGGAAAAACCACTGTACCGATGTCGCGTCCTTCCATTACCACTCCGCCCCCAGCTCCGGCCCGTTGCTGCTCGGCCACGAGAACGCGCCGCACACCGGCAATGGTCGCGAGCAGGGAAGCTGCCTGAGAGACCTCGGCGGTGCGAATTTCGGTGGTCACTTCACGCCCATCCAGAAACGCGCGGTTTTTTGCTCCTGCCGCTTCGAGCTCTGGCGTGGGCGCCTTCAGCTCGATGTGCGTTTCTTTTGCCAACGCTTCCAGGCGAGTGCCATCGTTGAGAGCGACTCTGCGTTCGAGAGCCTTCAACGCCAGTGCGCGATACATAGCCCCGCTGTCGAGATAGGAGTACCCAAGGAGCGAAGCAACGCGCTTTGCCACGCTGCTCTTGCCGGATCCCGCAGGACCGTCAATCGTGATTGTCAGTTTTGGCATGCTTTCGGCATCATTGCGGCGACCTCTTGTCCTAGGTCATTCGCGTTTGGTTTGGGTGAAAAGAACTCAACAGGAACGAAATTCCGCCCGACTGGGATTCTCTCTGTACTGTTAGCTGTAAACTGTGGACTGTCAACCTTTTCAAAATCCCATGATGTTGTAGCCGCAATCGACATAAATTGTTTCGCCGGTAATGCCGGAGCCCGCCTCGGAGAGCAGGAACGCCGCAGCCGCGCCCACTTCCAGGGCGTCCACGTTGCGTTTCAGCGGGGCGCGTTCGGCGTGTGATTTCAGCATGTCGCCCAGTCCGGAAATTCCGCGCGCGGCGAGCGTTTTGATCGGACCCGCGGAAATGGCATTCACGCGAATCGCTTTCGGCCCAAGATCGTTTGCCAGATAACGCACCGTCGCTTCCAGGGCGGCTTTTGCCACGCCCATCACGTTGTACCGCGGCACGACTTTCTCCGCGCCGTAATACGTGAGCGTGACGATTCCTCCGCCCCTCGCCATGAGCGGCGCGGCGCCGCGCGCCACCGCAATCAGCGAGTACACGCTGATGTCGTGCGCGATGCGAAAGCCTTCCCGCGACGTGTTCACAAATTCTCCGTTCAAATCCGCGGCTTGCGCGAATGCCACGCTGTGCACCAGGCCGCGCAGTTCTCCATAGCGCGCCTTCAAATCCTCGAACAGTTTGGCAATCTGTTCGTCCGAGGAAACGTCGCACATAAATCCTGCCGCGCCGGGCAGATCGGCGATCAAATCCTTGGCTTCTTGCTCCAGGCGCTCGTTCTGATAGGTGATCGCCAGGCGCCAGCCGCCTTCGTGCAGCTTCTTGGCGATGGCCCACGCAATGCTGCGCTTGTTGGCCAGTCCAAAGATTACCCCCGTCTTTTGCTGATCGCTCATCCTCTAGTCCTTCGTCACCAGTTTTTAGTTGTTAGTTCTTGTTTGCCGCTTTTTGAAAATAGGGATAGACACAAAGCTCGAACGCTTCCTGCGTTTTTCGCCATTCACCACTCGTCACCCGCCACTTCTTCTAAATCCGGTGAAACGCCTTCTCAATTTCTTTCACGGAATACCGGAGCACCACCGGGCGTCCATGCGGACAGCTCATCGGACAATCCGTCTTCGCCAGCGCATCTAACAGCCACTCCATTTTTGAATGTTCCAGCGGCATATTCACTTTGATGGCCGCATGACAGGCAGTCGACGCCGCAATCTTTGCCTGCAGCGTTTCAATCGAAATCGCTGTGCTTTCGCGTTCAATTCCATCGAGAATCTCGCGAAGCAGCTTTTCTGCATCCGGCGCGGCGATGCCCGCGGGAACCGCCTGAATCGCCACGCTCTTCGGCCCCATCAGCTCCACTTCAAAGCCGTTCGCGCCCAATTCCTCAGCGATTTTCTCGAATGTGACGATTTGCCGCGGCGACAGCTCGATCACCAGCGGCATGAGCATCCGCTGCG
>QHYL01000324.1 GCA_003224105.1 Acidobacteriota bacterium
AGCTCAGTTTTGAGCAGTTTGTGGAGGTCTGGAACCGCGCGCTGAACCCAACGCCCATCCACGAGGAGGCTTTTCTTGAAAAGCTGGGCAAGAAATATCGGCTGGCTGTGCTGTCCAATACCGACCCCTTGCATGTCGCTCATTTGGAAAAGACCTATGGGTTCTTTCAATTGTTCCCAGTGCGCATCTACTCCTGCAGCGTGGGGGCCAGCAAACCCAATCCCGTCATCTACAAAGAGGCCCTGCAAGCCTGCAAAGTGCGCGCCCAGGAAGCCGTCTACGTGGATGACGTCCCGGCCTACGCGCAGGCAGCGAGCCAACTAGGAATGCACGGAATCGTGTTTCAGTCGCCGGAGCAACTTCAGTCCGACCTGCGGATGCTCGATGTTGCTTGGTCAGTTTAATTGACACCGCTTCTCTTCGTCCCGCTCGCAGTACCGAACTTCCAGGGTCTTGCAGGTTCTAACACCTGGCTCAGGCTTTCACCCGATACTATTGCTGCCTATGCCCGGGCTACGCAGCAAACTGGGATGTGGGGCCCTGGTCCTCCAAGCCGCAGAGCAGCTTTGGAGCAGCTTTGGAGCAGCTTCGTAGCAGCTTGGAGTAGCATGGAGTAGCTTGAGCAGCTCCAGCGTTTAGTACTTAACATTACTTAAGTTCTGGGACGCAAAAAATGCGCTGTTGAGCGGATTTTCACGTAATCTTGGCTAGGTCTAGTACTCGGCCCTTTTCAATGCGCTGGCAGCAACCGTCTTTTCTTCTATAAGTTACCGTCCTTTGAGGCTTTCTACCTTTGGTTGGTTGCATGCATAACCCCGTTTACAGGCCGGTAAACGCGGCATGGCCCCTAAGGGGCGAGGAGAGAACTTAAACTTATGTCAGAAGATCTGATCGTTGATAAGGGTAGTCCTTCCTGGCAGCTTCCCGCGATTGTGGTTCTCGGGGTAATTGCATTGGGTGGATTGGCCTTTGGCTGGAGCGCGTCGTCCAAGCTGGACAGCACCCAGCAAGCAGTTTCGAGCCAACTGAAGGCGACCCAGCAGTCGGTTCAGCAGGATATGTCGTCGCTAAAGGATCGTTTGGCGCAGGATGAAAAGGCGAACACCGATCTCCAAGGCGATTTGAAGGTGGTAACCGACAAATTGAAGATCACCCAGGGCCAGTTGAAGAAGGCCCGGACGGAAGCAGCGAAGTTGAACGACGAGACGAACCAGAAGGTAACGGCGCTGGACACTTCCGTGCACTCCGAACTGGCCACGAAGGCCTCCAGTGACGATGTCAAGACCGTGGACACCAAGGTTGTGGGTGTCCGCACGGACCTAGATACCACGCGCGAAGACTTGAAGATGGCCAAGAGCGAGATGGGGACCCTGATCGCTCGCAACCATGATGAAATTGACCAACTCCGGCGCCTGGGTGAGCGCGATTACACCGAGTTCACCATCACCGGCAAGAACCGCCCCCAGAAGGTCGCGAATGTGACCGTCGAACTGAAGGGCGTGAACCCGAAGCGGAACCAGTTCAACCTGGCGATGGTTGTCGAGGACAAGCGCTTCGAGAAGAAAAACCGCGCTGCCAATGAACCGATTTTCTTCTACATGACTGGCACGCACATTCCCGAAGAGATCGTCATCAACAAGATCGGCAAAGATACAATCAGCGGATACGTCAGTGTTCCGAAGGCGAATCAGGAAGCTGGCTCCACCGCAACAAAGTCTGGCAACTAAAGAAAGAGAGAACCCCGGCTGACTGAGCCGGGTGTACGAGAGGCGGGCAGACATTTCTGCCCGCCTTTTTTGTTGGAGTCCCGCAAAAGCCGCTTTCGCTAGAATTACTATTTCAGTTTTCGGAGATTGGTTTGCGCCAAACGTCCAGCGTTCTTTATATAGCGGTTGACACTCTGCTTCCGGAGACCGGAAAAAGCATCGCCGGCTTTGATGAATTTACGGCGTCGCTGGACCACGAAGGAATACCTGCAGTTTGGCTTACTGGCCGCTCCCGCCTGCAATTCGACGAGCCACGCCGAAAACTCGGCCATGCCCATCCGTTCATCGCCGAAGACGGATGCGGGGTCTATCTGCCTGAGGACTATTTTCATTTGCGCCCAGACTCGTCCGGTCCGCGGACGTCCAAGGCTTCCACGCAGCGGCTTGGGCGGTTTACGTGCATTCCATCCGGAGAGGCGCTCCCCGCGGCGGCTAACGCACTGGAATCGCTTTCCCAGGAGACAGGCGTGCCTATAGTAACCCTGCGATCGCTTTCCCTTCGGGAGCTTGCGCAAAACACAGGCCTGCCTGCACGGGATGCAGAACTGGCCCGGCAGCGCGATTTTGACGAGCTATTCTTCTTTGCAGGCGCGCCGGATGAGCAGATGAAGCATTTCCTTGCGGAGGGCCGCAAACGCAGAATGGAATTCCGGCAACACGGTGTGCTGTGGTCGGCCGCCGTTGGCGCAAGCATTCAGCGCTGCGTTGCGGCGTTGACCAAGCTTTATGATCGGGCGCTGCGATACCACGCGCATTCCGTGGCCGTGGCGACGACCGATCTTGCTCCGAGCCTGTTCCCTTTCTGCGACAGGAGCATACTGCTGGCGGACCGCAACTCAGACGGTGAAGATTCCGAATCGTCCACAACCGGGCGGCGGCGTGGCAGGAGTCACAAGGTTCCCTTGCTAGCGCCGGAAGTTTGGGACCGCGTGCTGGAGAGCGTCGTTACAAAATCCTAGGGCGTGCGAAAAGAACTGCACAATTCAAGAGTAAATTTGCATAGCGCGACTTAGCGTGTTGGAGAGAAAGGCGTTTTCATTTGTCGATAAACAGGTTGTTTTCTAAACGATTGGTGACACTGCGGGATGCCCAGGGTGTGGCGCTGCGATTGCTCGGATTTTTTGGGACAGGCGACGAGTCCCCGTCGACTCGCAGGGAACAGTACTAGGAGAACTCCACCCATGGAATGGATTCGTCGCGTTTTTCGGAGCGAGATTCGCGAGTCGCACGTAGCGCTTGCGCTGATTTTTTGCCTCGTTATCATGAGCGCCATGTCCGTTGCCCTCGTCTGGCAAGCGCAGATCATTGCCAACCAGCGCGAAGCAATTCGTTGGCTGGAACAGCTCAAGGCCGGGAATTAAAGGATCACTTTATCCCGAGCAAGCAATGTGGCCGGCTAGCTCACGTTTTGCACATTTTGGATTCCCTTGTCACTAACGCTCCTCCTTGCGCGCTGCGATTTCGAATGCAGTGTGATTAAATTAAGGACCGCGGAGATTTGAAGTGAAGGAGAATACTCAATGAAGCGTACTTTGAATCTTCTGTTCCTTGCCGGAACCTTAACATTGTTTTCCGGCCTCGCAACGGCAAAACAGTCTTCTACATCCGCAGCTCAGCCCCAAGCATCCGCCAATCCTCAAGTGAAAGCGTCGGGCGAAGCGTCACCTCATAGCCGGCGTCACCACCGGCGTAGCAGTACGACCCGGCATCATCGGCGCCACAAAGCTACCGCGAAACACTAACTCGCGATTCGAATCCAAAACAAGGAGGGGAGCCTGGCGGCTCCCCTCCTTGGTGGATTAGTGTGTCGTTGCGAAAGAGCGCAAACGGCACGCATCTGTTTCGAACGACTCGCACCGCAAAAGTGGTGCGCTCAGTTTTGGTGCAGCTCTAAGCCCGGTGGAGTCATATTTCCTTTCCCTCCGGAGTTCCATGAGCTCACGCCCTGTTTGTACTCCTTGGAATCACCGGGTGCAAGAGAAAATTTGGCGAATCGGTAAATTCGCTTGCTCTTTGCGATTCGCAAAAGAGGCTTTGCTTATTTTATGAAAAGGGTTTCGCGCAACTGATCGCGCCCGATGAAGGATTTCATGGTCCGGTAGCGGCCGAAGAGGTCCTGAATTTCCCTGTTCTGATAAACGCGCTGCGGGGGGCAAAGGACCGCGGTCGGAACCATCTGCAGCGTATTCGAATTCACAACGCGATAGCGCTGGAAGCCTTCGGGCTTCTTGCTGTGGAACATCGCGAAGACCACGCCACCGGGCCGCAACAGTTCCGTCAAACTCGCGACGACTTGTTTCACCAGAGCCTGCTCGAGATAATCCAGAAGATCCCAGAGAAGCACAGCATCAAACGAGCTGCGTGAGTATTGCAAATTCTCCTTCATGAAGCGCGTGGCCCTGGCACTGGGAGTCATTTCAAGGGTTTCGCCCGCGGCAAAGTCTTGCTTCAACCGCGCTTCTTCTTCATTCAGAAAACTCTTCCACGCGAAGAGGATGTCTTCGGAGGAGACCCGGAACCCACGCTCAATGAAGAAACTCAAAGTCGTTTGCCAGGCGGGGCCCAGGTCCAGAAGCGTGCCGCGCTCGAGTCCATCCAAGTTCCACAGGAGTTCCTTCAATCCGTTCGAAAGCCGGTTGGATTCCCCTTCCACCGCCCCGCGAGATGGGCCTGCCTGAGGAGCAGGCGCACCGGGAGTGCGCGCGCGCGAAGTCAAGTGAATCGGCCCGGAAACTTCGTGACGCGCCCCTTGTGTGGTGCGCGGGCCGCCAACGCCAATCCCAAGTTTGTTAAGGAAACTCATCAGTGCGCCGCCGTTCCGGAGCCAAGGACAGTAGGTTGGGGGGAAGGCTTGTTCGCTGTTGAAGTGGCGGCCGCCGCTACCGCCTTGGTGTCCGCCTTGCTCACTTCCATCCTGCCTGCTTCCACTGTGCCGCGCAGCGTCGCTCCGTCTTCGATAACCAACCTGCCGGTTTGCACTTCGCCGGTAATCTCTCCGGTACTTCCAATCTGCAATTTATCCCGCGCGATAACTTTGCCCTCGACTTTTCCGCGCACGACGATTTCGCGGGCGACCAGATCCGCTTTTACGTTTCCGTTAGGACCGACGGTCAAGCAACAGTCGGCAGCGAGGTTCAGCTTTCCTTCCACGAAACCGTCCACAAAAAGATCTTCAGTTCCGCTCACTTCGCCCTTGATTCTAATTCCTTGACCAATAGTAGCTGCGGAGCGCGAAGAGTCCGAAAATGAGTTTGAGGAATCAAAACTCTGAGACTTTCCAAACCCGGAAGCTACTGAGGAATTCTCAGCAACTCCTTGGGACTTTGCATCTTCTCTTTTCCACATCGGACACCTCGACATCGAAAAATGGGATTTTCGAAGTCGCTCATCGCAGGGCTGGTCGGGAAGCCGCGACTCAGAAGAGTGAACATAATACAGTACTTAGGGGCTGTAAACAAGAAAGGCAGATAGTAAATGTTGTGTGTTGGTTGGATAACTACCCCAAGGATGGTGGGTTTATGCCTCTCAAATCTACTATTCCTTGCGTGGTTGGTGACCCGCTCGGGGACCTGAGTTCCCAAACCGTTACCATCATTCCGGCGATTTCGCGCATGAAAACCTTGGTGGACTTGCGTTTTTCCCACCAATTCTCGGGATCAAAATCGCCGTCGCGAGCGCTGGCAACGCGTATCTCTATGTCCTGTGGAAAAACCCGGCGAAAGATGTAACGAGCGCGGCGGGTGTGATAATTCGACGTAACTACGATGGCCTTGCGCCATTTTTTTGTTTTGGCAAGATTTGCTAGAGCTTCTGCTTCTTGGTAGGTGCTATCTCCATCTTGCGCAAAGCGGAGAATCTTGTCTCTAGGGACGCCGCGTTCCACCAAATCGTGCTCGATGAGTTCCGCGATTCCCGCACCTGGACGCAGCCTTCGCCCGCTGGCGACAACCAGCGGGGCCTTCCCTTCCCTGAATAGCTCAGCCGCACGCGTGGCGCGGTCCGCATAGAAGTTATCGTCGCTCAAAACAATGAGAACGTCGGCTCTTTCGAGGGGATCTTCGACGACCCAGGATTCCGCAGCGAAACGGAAGATGGGGTGGCGAACAAAATAGAGGCCCAGGAAAAAAGTCGTGAGGAAGAGCGAAACGATTAGTTTGATTACGATGCCACCTGCTTCGCTCGGCCTGGGCCTGAAACGCTTCATGAATTGGGATCCAGCGATCGCAAATTCGATGCCGCCTGTTCCGGCAATTCGGCATTGAAATAGACTTCCTTGATGCTATACGACTTGCTGCGTTTTTCCAGGATAGGAAGGATTTCGATGTGCCAATGGTAATCATCGGCCAGCGTTTTCCAATAACCAGCCATTTCCCCTTTTTTGTTCATGGTGCTGGGCGAGGTGTGCAGCACCAAATGATAAGCCGGAGCAACTTTTTCCAGTCGTCGCAAAACTCTTCCGAGCAGGGCCGCCAGCTGCCGGCGATTGGAACCAGGCCGAGGCTGCTCGAAAGTATGATTATGGCGGCGGTGGAGCAGCCAGATTTCGTAAGGCACGCGCGAAGCGTAGGGGCACAGCGCATAGTAATCGCCCTGCACGTCCACGATGCGCTTTCCCAGCTTTTCTTCCTGGCGCACCATATCGCAGAAAATGCAGCGCTCTTTGTCTTTGAACCATTCATGCGAGGAACTCAGCTCGTATTTAATGCGGCGGGGAACAAATATGGTGGCCGTAACCTGGGAGTGGGAGTGGGGCCACTCTTCTCCGGCGAGTGCGCCCTGGTTTTTGAAGACGCTGATGTATTTGAAGCGGGCGTCTTTCTTTAAGTCGGCGATGCGCGAAGCCCACACCCAAAGGACGCGCTCAATTTCCTCGTCGCTGAGCTGAGACAATCGGCGGTCGTGCTGGGGAGTCTCGACGACAACTTCATGTGCGCCGAGCGCGCCCATTTTGTCGTACATTCCTTCCGCCAGCCTTCCCGGGTCGCCTTCGACGTGATAGAGCGGCTCAGGGTGCGGAATCACACGCACTTGCCATAGGCCCGACGCGGGCCAGGTCAGGATGGCGGGAATTTTGTCGACTTTTGCGGGTTCGAAGGGACACTGCTCTGGAGCCTCCGCAACGCCTTCTCTTTGTCCCAGGATGACCCAGCTTTGAGTGATGGGATCTTTGCGAAGTTCCATGCAGATTCTTTAACGGGTATAACGCGCGGGTGTGGGCCCCTGCTCCAAACGGTGCCGGTCCCAGATGGCTCCTTCACGAGTGTAATAAGCCATTTCGAAATCCTGGGTTAATTCCAAAGCGTCTGTGGGGCAGGCATCTTCGCACAACCCGCAAAACATGCAGCGCGAAGTATCGTAGGTGAAATGGGTGAGCACTTTTCTGCGGGTGGCGTCGTCTCTGGACCAACCGACGACGATGAGGTTTTCTGGACACGCCAAAGCACACAAATTGCACCCGATACAAAGCGTTTCGCCAGTCTCCGGATTGTTATTCAGGCGAGGCGCGCCACGGTATCGCTCGGCGACCATAGGCCGCTCGAGGGGATATTGCTCGGTGACGATTTCCTTCGGATTTTGCATCCGGAAGGTGACGGCGAGGCCCTTGATAAAATCGATTTGAAATAACCGTTCGAGAAGCTCCCTCATGGCATGTAGTTTGTTTCGGCAAAGCGGAATTGTCAAGCAATCTGCTTTCTGGCGGCACAAACCACGTAATTTCTGGACTTTGCACCGGGGCCGTCGGCCATCCGTTTACTTACATGCACCCCTTCCATTTTCAAGATTTCTCGCTCCAAGGTTGCAGGATTCGCCGGATTGTTTATTTTTGGGAGCAGCAGAAAATAGGATCGTCAGTCTTCGGTAGTCACAGACCTGAGGTCAGTTTCTCGGCCCGGGTTGGAGGACGCATATGTTGGCCTATTTTGGCCCATCACGGCGAAGACGAAGACACAGAAGGGCAGCCCGACAACGGCCTAGAAGCTGCCTTTATGCAGGTGAACTTCTCCCGTTCGAAATGGTCATACCCTCCTCGTGCACCTTACCCCGCAGCCGTCCAGGCTGTGCCTTCAATCCGCCGTAGGGAGTAAGGGGTCGCCGGTTCACCCAGCGAAGCTTCCGGCCGGCCATTTTTCATACGCACAAAAAACACGAAAAGATGACGTTTCGATAAAACCTGTTTGGCAAACAACGAGGCGGGCGTAGAGACATTTTCACGAGTCCCTCACGCATCGCCGAGTAACAAGCTTCGAAGAAAAGCGAGGGTAAGACTATGCCTAGCAGCATCGCCCCAAAGTTATGGAAGTCTTTTGATTATGCTCTCTGCAAAACTGCGGGAGCGGCATTTCATGCAGTGCAATTCTGCAACTCCTTCCGCCCCAAAGCAACGTTCACACCCAAATGGTCGGACAAGCCACTATTGAAGTCGTGGGAGAAAACGAAGCCGACTTTGGGCTTCCCGCGACAAACGGACTCGCTATGCCCTGACTGCGTAAAGGAAACGAGGCAGGCGATCCTTGACGGCCGGAAGGACTGGCGCGACTTGATGAATGAAAAGATCGGCGAGATCAAAGCACAAATCGTCGAGCGGGATGGACAGGTCTGGATGGTCAAGGATTGTCCGCAACACGGCCATTACGAAGACATGATGGCCGTTGATGCGAGCTTCCTGAAGTGGATCGAATCGCAGTTTCCGGGCCGCGACATTCCCGCGCACAACGATGAGGAACTCCACAAACACGGATCGAGCTCCGTGCGTTACGGCCGCGGGTCCGTGCTTACCGTGGACCTGACCAACCGCTGCAACATGATGTGCGATCCGTGCTTCATGGACGCCAACCAGGTGGGTTACGTCCACGAATTGTCGTGGAACGACATCAAGGAGATTCTCGACAACGCGCTGAAGGTCAAGCCACGGCGCCAGATGTCTATCCAATTCTCTGGCGGGGAACCTACGTTGAGCCCGCACTTTATTGACGCCATCGCTTATGCCAAGAAACTTGGATACAACAGCGTACAGGCTGCAACGAATGGCGTTGAATTCGCCAAGAACAAGGAATTCTGCGGAAAGGCGTTCGAGGCTGGCCTGCGCTATGCGTATCTGCAGTTTGACGGCATCGGCAATGACGCGAACAGCCATCGGCAGGTAGGCAACCTATTTGACGTGAAGCTGCGGGCGATTGAGAACATGCACGAAGCAGGAATCGAGATCGTGCCCGTGGTGACCATCGTCAACGGCGTGAACAACGATCAGGTGGGAGCGGTCGTAAAGTTCGCGATGGAGAATCCCAAGAAGATCTCCTTCGTCAGCTTTCAGCCGGTTTCTTTCACCGGACGCGATGAAGACGTCACTCCCGAACGACGCCTGAAACAGAGGTACACGCTTTCACACCTGGCGAAGGACGTGAGCCAACAGTTGGGCAACGTCGAGCCAGTGCACGACTGGTTCCCCATTTCGGCGGTCAGTACCTTCTCCGACTTTGCAGACCTGATTCACGGCCCGCAGGCGCAATGGGGCACACTCTCTTGCGGTTGCCATCCGAACTGCGGCGTGGGGACGGCGCTGGTGATCAACAGGGAGACCAAGGAATGGGCGCCGGTTCCGCGCTTCATCAACGTTCCGGGACTTATGGCCGATTTGCGAAAAGTCACGGACGCGGCTCGGAACAGGCATGTCTCCGTTTTCAGCATGGTTCTCGCGATTTTGAAGAACTACAACCCTTTGAAGGCTCCGCCTTCTCTTACGCTCAGGGACATCTACAAAGAGTTCGACATGACCATGGGCATTTCCGGAGCCAGCCGCGCCAGGAAACTCTATGGGAGTGTCGGCGCCGACCGAACCTACGAGGATGTGGCGAAGCGGCGAAGTAATCGGTGGAACGTTCTTTTCGTTGCGGGAATGTGGTTTCAGGATTTGTTCAATTACGACTTCCGCCGCACGGAAATGTGCATTATCCCGTACGCGACGCAGCAGGGGGAAATCAGCTTCTGCGCCTACAACACAGGAGTTGGCTGGCGCAAAATCATCGAGAACATCCACAAGAATGCGACTGTGGCGCAGTGGTACAAAGAACACGGGCGGCACCAGATCTATGCCAAAGGGAAGAACGTGGATCTGGAAAGCTACGAGCACTCACTGAAGGTTGACCCTGTGGATGCGGCGCGCGTGCGGCAGAAGGTGGACGACGGCGTTCCGAAAACGGCGTCGGAAGAAGACCGCATGCGCCGGCGCAGAGCTTTGGAGGAAGCCGCAAAGGTCCGCGAGATCTACGAGGAGCTTGTACTCAAGCGGCCTCCGGAGCAACTCGTGCAAATCAGCGCTTCGCCCTTACTGGGGAGCGAGAAAGCGACTAAGACGGTCCAGGCGGAAAGTGTGGGTTCGGAGCAATCTGAACCTGCGACCGCTGGAGTTTCGGGCGACTGAGGCGCTGAACCGGCACAGGCTCGTCCAACAAGCAACGGCCCAGAAGAATGCAGGCCTAGCCGCATCCAGCCTTCCTTCCTCAATCCCCTATCGCCAAGTTCACACACGGGCAAGGGACTGCCCGCTTTTCAGGAGTTGGCCTATGAATACCGCGGAAACGAGAGCTTCGGCTCTGACTGCTGCAAAGATGCGAAAACTGCAGAATGCGCTGACGGCAATGCTGTGCGGAGCCATACCAGCGACGGTCCTTGGAACACTGTTTCACACGTCACTCATACATTGGCTGGCCGGTTTTGTCGTCGGGCTCGTTTGGGCGAACGCGTTTGAATATTTTTATCATCGCTACTTGCTGCACCTTCCACACAATTACTTGGGCAAGCTTCATCAACTTCATCACGCTTCGATTGGGACGCCGCAGGAACTTGAACACTTGAACCTTGGCGGCACGCCGCCACTGGTTCTCGCGGCTTTTGTGCTCAATGGCATGGTCATCACGTTCCTGGCGGAAGTGCTGCTCAAGCTGAGAATCAGCCCTGGAATTTTCATTGCTTTCACGGTGTACGTCATCGCTATCGAAGAGGTGCACTGGCGCATTCACGTCGGCGGCTGGCTTCCTTCGTGGCTGCATTTTGGCCGTGAACATCATTTGATTCATCACGATCGGCCAGACGGACGATACAACGTGTTTCTCCCGCTGTTCGACTGGTTGCTGGGTACTTCGAAAAATTGATGGATACCGATCGAGACGGCCAGTACTGGAGCGGTTCCATTTGATGCGTACTTGTGACTTCTGGAAGAGGTTCGGCGAGCGCAGGCGCAGAGACAGGTCGAGAGGACCGGCCAATTCGAAACGCTGGGCGTGGTTTCGAGCCAAGCTCAATTGGTTAGACATACTGGGAAGAAAAAGAAATAGGCGCGTGCGGGCTTGTTGCCGGCTGCGCCGAGGCTAGTCGACGGTTCCGTGCGGTTCAGCTCCGCATGTTATTCTCACCCGATATGGATTTCGACATCGGCTTCATGCAAGAAGCTCTCGAGGAAGCGCGTTCCGCTGCGACGGCCAAGGAAGTGCCCATCGGGGCCGTGCTGACGCTTGATGACAGAGTCATCGCGCGCGCCGGCAACCGTACGATTCGCGATTGCGACCCTACGGCCCACGCGGAAATCATCGTTCTTCGGAAGGCCGCGCGAGTTGTGGACAATTACCGGCTGGCGGGCGCAACCCTGTACGTCACTGTCGAACCCTGCAGCATGTGCGCGGGAGCGATGATTCAGGCGCGGATACCACGCCTTGTTTATGGAGCGGACGATCCCAAAGGCGGCGCGGCACGCTCCTGCTTCCAGATCCTTTCCAACCCGCGCCTCAACCATCAAGTCGAAATTACGGCCGGGATTCTCGCCGCCGAATGTGCCTCCGTGATCCAGTCGTTCTTCGGGGAACGGCGGTAATGGAGCAGCTAAAAAGCAACTTGCCAGGCCATGCGGTTCCGAAAAAGCGAAGCCTCTGCTACGATGGAAGTTACAAACAATGCGGAGAGGTGACTGAGCGGTTTAAAGTACTCGCCTCGAAAGCGAGCGTGCGGGAAACCGTACCGTGGGTTCGAATCCCACCCTCTCCGCCAGAAAGCTCTCCTGAACCTGCATGATTCTTCGCACCGTTAAGCAAGTCCGCCGCATCTTTTTGATCGCAGCTGGGTTCACTCTCTTGCTCCTGGGCATTCTCATGATTTTTACGCCGGGTCCCGGGACGCCCGTAATCCTGCTGGGCTTGGGTTTGCTGGCAGTCGAATTCGTCTGGGCACGGCGCCTGATGGAGCGCATCAAGCGCGAAACCGCGCGGCTGAAGGATGCACTGTTGGGTCCGGAGAAGTAAAATTCACTTAGTTCTTTCTAAAGTAGCCCGGGAGGCCAGTTTGTCACATTCAAACAGGTCTGGCGCAGAAGCATGGTTTGGCAAATGGGCGCTGGTGACGGGGGCCAGCGCGGGGATTGGCGTGGCACTTGCTGAGGAGCTCGCCACAGAGGGAACCAACCTTGTGCTCACGGCTCGGCGCAAAGATCGCCTCGACTCCCTAGCCCAACGCCTGGCCACGACTTACAAAATACAAACGGAAGTGTTCCCTGCCAACCTTGCTGATCCCGCAGCCCCAGAACACATTTTCGCCTTCACGCACGACAAAGGAATCGCAATCGATCTGCTCATCAACAACGCCGGCTTCGGCAAATACGGTGAATTCCATTCCGTTGAGAAAGGGCGCCTGCTCGACATGGTTCAAGTGAACTGCTCTGCGGTCGTGCACCTGACGCACGTTTTTGCGCAAGGCATGGTTGCGCGGCGTCGCGGCGATATCCTCATTCTTGCCTCCACGGCCTCTTTCCAAGCGGTTCCCTACATATCCACGTATGCGGCGACCAAGGCGTTCGATCTGCTGTTTGCGGAAGGACTCGCGGAAGAATTGAAGCCTTACGGAATCCGTGTTTGTGCATTGTGCCCGGGCTCCACGGAATCCGAATTCCATGTCGTCGCAGGTCAGGACAAATTCATCCACCGGGCGGAGACGGCACAAAAAGTGGCGCGGACCGGCCTTAGGGCTCTTGCCGCAGGAAAAAGCTATGTCATTTCCGGGCTTGGGAATTATCTCGGTGCACACGGCGAGCGCCTGGTTCCGCGGCGCTTTGTCACGCGCACTGCCGCTCGAATGTTCCAACCGAAGGAAGAATAGACCTGCGGCGCTCCTGGCCATGCGACTCGAAATCAGCACAGATGTCGCATGGATAGTTTTAGTTTGCCGAGCCTAGTCGCTTGCCGCGGCGCGGCGTGCGAGGAAATGCGGCCTGTAGAATTCGAAGAAACGGCTGGTGAAACGATTCTCCGGGTCGAACCGGTGTTTCTGCTGAAAGAATGCGTCCATATTCGGATAAGCGCGCCGAAGATCGCCGGGTTCCACTTCGCGGGCGTAGGTGAGGTAAAAGGTGCCGCCGTTTTGTGTGGCGAGGCGTATTAATCTCTGAGTCAGCGCGTTGCTCTTGTCCCATCCTTCCCGCGAGAGTTCCTCATTGATATAAAGCACGATGGCGAAGGCTTCTTCGCGAGGGGCGTAGGAAAGAAAAGATTCCGAGTCCTGAACTACGTAGCGAATCGTCAGTCCAAGAAGGTTCGTCCCGGATTCGCGCAAGACGGAACGCGCCGATTCCATGAAAGAGAGAAAGCGCGGAATGGGAATGAAAAACTCCTGGATGACGTCCGTGTCCGCGGGCGACTGATAATCAAACATTTTGATCGCTGAGACCGGGGGGCGCATGGCATTGTTGCGCGAAACGCATCCACCGCCTGGCGGATGCAAGGAGATGAATTTCTCAGCGTGCCAGCGAAAGGTTTTGCCCCAGGAATATTTTCGCGACAGCGCAAAGAGGAACCGGTCGCGGCGAACATTCCGTTCGTGGTCGAGCCGGAAAATATCCTTAGGACGCGCAGCGGTTACCCTCCACTTGGTCACGATGGTGTCATCGAGGAAACCTTGGGACGCAATCGACGGGCGCGCGATGAAAAGCTTTGCAAGCGGATCGCCTTTGACCTTGCGTGCAAAGTAATCGGGGAGAAAGGCAAGAGGCAAAATCTCCGAACTTTGCTCGTACACAGAATTCTCCACGAGCTCCAAATCCACATCGAGAATAATGCCAAACATCCCATAGCCGCCAATGGCCAGGCGAAACAATTCCGTGTTTTCTGACCGGCTGGTGTGGACGACGGAGCCATCGGCGAGCATGATGCGAAAGCTCAGCACACTTTGAATGACCGTCGAAAACTGCAGGTCGCGGCCGTGGGCATTCGCGGAAATGGAACCTCCCACGGTGAAATTATTGTCGGACTGCATGGCCTTCACGGCCAGGCCTGAAGAATTCACGGCGTTTTGAATTGTTTCCCAAGTGATGCCGCTTTGCACCGTGATTCGTTTGCCCGGCACATCGAGCGAAACAACGCGGTCGAAACGCTTCAGGTCGAGAGCGGCTGCGCCATCCAGGAAAGCATGACCGCCGAGATTGTGAGTGGTTCCCATCAAGGAGAGAGGCAGATTTCGTTTGCGCGCTCGCTCGAGAATTTCGTGAATCCCAGAGATAGTGCGCGGCGAATCAATCGTTCCAACGCGCGCGGAGTACACGCGCCGTGCATCAATTAATTGGAGGTGGGGGGCTTCCTTTTGGATTTCGTGGAGCGCGCCTTGAAGGCGTGCGCGCGCTCGCAAAGGCACTTCCGGATACACCGGAAGATAGAGCAGCTTGCGATGGGCGGCGCGCAGATTCTCGGTCGCGGGGAACCTCCCTTCTGGTGGAGGCGCGATCACAGATAGAGCGGAACCTGCCGTCGTGGCGTCGAATCCGTACTTGCGCAACGCAGTGGCGAACCGCTCGGGAGCTTCCACAAGAACTGGAAAAACCCAGTAGCTATGGAATGGCGCTTCGCTCCCGAGGCAGGTGATTCCGGGCGGGAGCCCCCGCGCGAATTGCCTTCCTACTTCTCTGCGTTCACGTAATCGCTGAGAGCTGAATGTCCGTAGCCGCCTCAGCAAAAGCGAGAGGAGCGGAGCCGATGGCTGTTTTCGAATCAGCGCCAGGTCTTCTTCTTCATCTTCCGGCGGAAGATTCCGCACCGCGTTAATCACCTGGTCGAAATCTTTTTCCAGCCAGACACATGCGCTGTAAAAAAGCCCATAGAGCAACGGAATCGTAAACAGCTTGACGAGAACATGAGTGAACGCCAAATGGAAATACTCTGCAAGCAACTGCTCAGGATAGCCGCGTTGCAGCGAACGCATTTTTTCTAAAAGTTGCGCTTCCTTCAGCACGATTACAGCTCCCACGAGCGCGGTTGCAGTTTTGATCGAGCCGAAGCTGAACATCGCGGCGTCTGTTTCCGGATGCCCGATGTAATCCATCCCAGTGAAGGCTTGCGCGCAGTCCTCAAGAACCAAAAGTCCATGGCGTTTTGCGAACGCGACGAACGGGTCCATGTCCACGCGGCTGCCGAAAAGATGTGCGATCACGATGGCGCGCGTTCTTGGCGTAATCGCGGCTTCCATGGCGGAAACTTCGGGAGCGAGCTTTGCCAGATTCAGATCCAGCGGGACCGGAACCAAGCCGTGTTTCCGGGCGATATCCGCCATTTCGCGAATCGTGAGGGCGGACATCAGGATTTCGCTGCCAGCAGGCCACGCCTGTGCTTTCAGGAAAAGATCGAAGCCGGCGCGCACGGCGAAGGTAACCAGCACAGGGCGGGCTGGAGCAAACGTGCGGCAGATTTGCGCTTCCGATTTCGCCGCGTCGGCTGGAAAAAGACACCGCAGCATCGCAACGGCAAGATCGCGCCAGCGAATGTCCAACAGCTTTCGTGGATACAGCAACAGCTTGCTACGCGCCATAGACGTAAAGTGGCCGCATTCTATACCAGCACGACCGAGGGTGCCACACAACACTGAACGGTCGGCGGGCTCGACTCTTGCAGTTCAGCTGATACATTTGTCCCCGTCATGGAGCTAACCCAGTGTAATCTCAATGACTTCCAGACGTGTGCCCGACGTGTCGACACGGGAACCTATTCTTCACATCGTGGGAATGTATATTTAGAGCCGGGCAAAACGTCTTATCAGGAGAGATGAGCATCGCGGACCAGGAAAGAGACGACGTGCTGCTCCGGCGCGCCGGTAAGGGCGACGAGGAGGCGTTTACGCTCCTCTATCGGCGCCATCAGGCGGCGCTGTATCGCTTTGCGCTGCGTATGAGCGGAAACGCTTGGACGGCAGAGGAAATTGTGCAGGACGTTTTTATGACCTTGATGAGAGATCCGAAAAAGTTTGACCCCGAACGCGGGACGCTCGGAGCATTCCTGTATGGCATAACGCGCAATCGCGTCCTGAAGCATCTCGAGCGCTCGCCGAGAGAAATCTCCCTGGACGAGCGGAAAGAAGACGGCGCGAGCTTGGAGGCTACTCTTCAAGATTTCGTCACACCGGCTACAGTGGCGGAGAAGCGCGAGCTAATTGAACTGGTTTGGGCTGCGGTCTTGGGCCTGCCAGCGGAGTTCCGGGAAACCGTGGTTTTGTGCGAACTGGAGGAGCTAAGTTACGAGGAAGCTGCAGCAATGATTGGCTGCCCCATCGGCACTATTCGTTCGCGGCTGTACCGCGGACGCGCCCTGCTGATGGCCAGGCTTGAAATCCTGCGCAACGCGACGAAGCGCGCGAGCCTGCCACGGCAGGCGGGAGTGGGCAAGTGATTGGCTTTTCAGAAGATGAGGGAAGTGGGAAATGACGTGCAACGAATTTGAAGAAACGGGATGGAATGCGGAGCGCGACGCTTCGTTGACCGAAGCGCAACGTGCTGCCGCTGCGTCCCATGCGACTTCCTGTTCACGCTGCGCGGCGCTCCGGGATTCCTGGGAGGCCACGCGACTCGAGTTGCGCTCGCTAGCGGAGGTCACCGCCACACTGGATGCTCCCGCGCGCGTCGAGATGCGCCTTCGCCGGCAGTTTCGCACGCAGTATCACGCGCCCAAGGTGCGGCGGCGCACCGCCGTCGTGGCCGCCTGGGGGTTGGCCGCGGCGGCGGTGCTTGTGGGCGCGATGAGCTGGGTGAAATGGCACAGCAATCACGAAAACAATGTCGCTCTAAAAGCAAATGAGCCCGCTTCGAATCAGGGTTCGCCCGGTCAGAATGCCGCCGACGATTCACAAATCCTTGTGGCCGACAATGAATTGAACGATTTCACTCTATTGCCGGGAGTGCTGCCGGCAGAGACAGACGGTTCCGCCATTCTGAGCGTTCGCCTGCAGCGTGGCGCGCTGGGCGCTCTCGGCCTGCCGGTAAACGAAGACCGCGCCAGCGAATGGATTCAAGTGGACTTGCTCGTCGGGAACGACGGATTGCCGCAGGCTGTCCGCCTGCCCGAATGAAGACGCACAAATATTTTGCAGGCCGGAGAGAAGAGGAGAAGAAAAGAATGAGTAGCTACTTAGTCCGGAACTTGATCTTCGGGTGTTTACTGGCGCTCTACGCGGGAACCACGGGAGCGCAACAGGCGCCCCCTCCCCCGCCTCATGCGGCAGGCATGATGCAGGCTGGTCCCGCAGGCGACTTTCCGCCGCCTCCCTTCGGCGATCGCATGGAGCTGCTTGGCTTTGGCGGCGTGCACGGCGGAAAAGTGGTAACCGGCGCGCCTTTTAGCGCCGTCGCTGTTTCCGAAACCACACAAAGTCTCGCGGACGGCAATCACATCACGCGGAAGACGCAGACCAACGTTTTCCGTGACAGCCAAGGACGCATCCGCAAGGAAATCACGCTTACAGGGTTTGGTCCTCTTGCAACTTCGGAACAGCCGAAATCGTTTGTGGTCATCAACGATCCGGTGGCCCGCGTAACCTTCATGTTGCATCCCGACCACAAAACCGCTGAGAAAATAGAAAAGTCTTTCGCCAGAATGAACGGCCCCATGAACCAAGCGATGAGAGACAAGAAAGAATTCCAGCAGGGTGAAAAGGCCGGCGCCAACTTAAAGAGAGAGGACCTGGGCACACAAACCATTGGGGGAGTGACCGCGCAAGGGACTCGAGTGACGAAAACGATTCCGGCCGGGCAAATCGGAAACGAAAAGGCGATTACCATCGTTGACGAGGTTTGGTATTCCAACGACCTGCAAACGACGGTGATGAGCAAGCGCAGCGACCCCTGGTCCGGGGAGACGACCTATTCCCTGACAAACATCCAGCGCGCAGAGCCGGATGCAGCGCTTTTTGCGGTGCCGCCCGATTACAGCGTGACGCAGAGACACCCGGGAGCAGCCAGAAAGATGGGCCGGCGTCAGGGGGGGCCGCCTCCAGGGGAAAATTGATTGCTTTTGGATGCAATCCTTCGCAACGGTTTTGAGTAGGCACGATCTTCTCTCCTGAAGACGGCACGCCCTTTTCGCGGCAACCCCCATCGCCGCGGAAAGGGCGCAGCCGTTTTTGGAGCCAAAGATGTAACGAAGTAATGAGGTTAGGAAAGGCCGTCGCCGGGTAGAATCCAAGCATGGACGAAGAGAGACTCGCGACGCAATTGGAGCGAGAAGGATTTTCCACATGCCTGCGTTTGGCAGGACAGCCCAAGCGCGGTTGGAGGCGGCCGCGAGGCGAATCCGGTTCGAGATTCCAGAGGCGATGGGTGGGACAAGCGTTTAGACAAAGGCCGCAGTGGATGCAGCGCGTGTAGTCCTCGTAGTCCGGCGAAGGGCCGTTGATGGATTGATGCGCCAATGCTTTACCTTGCCGGGGAGGATGACTCTACGGAAGTTCCGCGGAGGTGACGAGGGGCGATTCAAGAGCAGCCGCCGAGAACGTCCAGGTGTTATTGCTGTTGTGGGTTTTGAGGCAGCTGCGGATTTTGGGGGTTCTGCGGCGGATTCGCCGGATTCTGGCCGGGCTGCTGACCAAACGGATTCTGTCCCGGTTGCCCCATAGGTTGACCGATGGGCTGTCCAATCGGCTGTCCCCCGAGACCGGTTCCCGTCTGCATGCCCGGCTGACCCATTCCAAACGTATCTTTTGACGGATCCCAGATAAACTCG
>QHYL01000325.1 GCA_003224105.1 Acidobacteriota bacterium
GCTGGCGCGGCTGCGTCAACTGGCGGCGCATGAGGTGGGCCACACGCTGGGATTAGAGCACAATTACACGGCGAGCACAGTGAATCGCTCTTCCGTGATGGATTATCCGCCGCCGTACATCCAGCTTGGCACCGACGGCGTGCCGGAATTGTCGGACGCGTACGCCACCGGAATTGGGGCCTGGGACAAGGTGTCAATCACCTACGGTTATCAGGATTTTCCTGCGGGTGTGGACGAGCACGCCGCGCTGAACAAAACCTTGAGTGACGCGTTCGGGCGCGGACTGCGCTTCCTGACGGACCAGGACGCACGGCCGGCGGGCTCTTCCAGCAGCTTGGCGCATCTGTGGGACTCCGGCACGAACGCCGTGGATGAATTGAATCGCTTGATGCAGGTGCGAGCCGCGGCTCTGAAACGGTTTGGCGAGAACAACATTCGCGAAGGCGCGCCGCTGGCTACCTTGGAGGATGTGCTCGTGCCGCTGTACATGCTGCATCGTTATCAGGTTGAAGCCGCCAGCAAGGTGGTGGGAGGAATGGATTACACGTTTGCGCTGCGCGGAGATGGAGAGACGCCGACGCAAATTGTTGCACCCACCGAGCAGCGGCGCGCGCTGGCGGGCGTACTGGCAACGCTGAAGCCGGAAGTGCTGGCGCTGCCGGAGTCGCTGCTGAAGATGATTCCGCCGCGTCCGCCGGAATACGAACGCGGACGGGAACATTTCAAGATTCGCACGAGTCCGGCGTTTGATGCGCTGGCTCCCGCGGAGGCGGCGGCGCAACATACGCTGCAATTTTTGTTTAATCCGGAGCGCGCGGCGAGGCTGGTGGAGTTTCACGCGCGCAACGCGGAGAATCCGGGCTTGCAGGAAGTGCTGGACGCGGTTTTCACGGCGACATGGAAGTCTTCGCATGGCGAGGGCTACAACGCGCAAATCGCGAATGTAATCGACGAAGTCGCGTTGTATGACCTGATGGCACTGGCGGCAAACGAGCATGGGAGTGATGAGGTGCGGGGAATCGCGAGCCAGGAGCTCTATACCCTGCGCGACTGGCTGAACGGGCCGGGGCGCGTCGGTCAGGTCATCTCCGATCAAGCGCACGTTTCCTATGCTTTACGACAAATCGAGCAGTTTGAGAAAGATCCGAAGAGGATTGACCTTACCCCGCCCGCGGAGCCGCCAGACGGGCCGCCGATTGGGACGGATGAGGATTGGGACTGGGATTGGCCAAACTGAATTTCGTCGTTTGTTAACGTGACAAACGGGCTCTTCGGTCGTCTATAGATGCGAGGAGGGCCCTATGCGTCCACGTACCGACTTTTGCCTTATTTTCGGCTCGATCTTGATTGTCGTTGGTCTATCGGCAGCTCCGGCGGTCCCGCGGCATTATTCCGCGAGCAATCACGACGAGCATGGGCGTCATTCGCTGAACATCTCCGGCGGCCATAAGCAACCGGCCAATGATTGCTCCGACCTGCGCATTCGTTTTGACGACCGCGATGCGGTGGTGCGTTCCGAGGAATACAGCCTGACCAAGGCGCAAGCTCCGGTCTTGAAAGTCCATCCACACTCGAACGGCGGCACGCAGGTGGTGGGTTGGGACAATGCCAATTATTCCGTGACGGCTTGCAAAGCGGTGGCACCGGGAGACGACGCCGAGCGCATGCTCTCGCAAATCACGATGTCCATCGAGAATGGAACGGTGTCGACGCACGGTCCCTCCGGCGAGGACCAGGATTGGACGGTCTATTTGCTGATTCGCGCCCCGAAATCGGCGGCGCTGGAGCTGGAAACGATGAACGGGCCGATTTCTTTGTACGACGTGGACGGCAAACTGACGGCGCACGCAAACAATGGACCGATCAGCTTGCACAATGTTTCCGGGGATGCGGACGTCACGGCGCAGAACGGCCCGATCAGCATGGACGGCAGCAGCGGCAACATTCGGATTAAGACGGAAAATGGCCCAATTTCTGTCAATTTGAATGGGACGAGCTGGAACGGGAGCGGGCTTTCCGCCGATGCGCAAAATGGCCCGGTGACGTTGCACGTGCCGAGCGGATTTCAGTCGAGTTTTGTTGTGGAGTCGACCAATCACGCGCCGATGAGCTGTCACGCGAGCATTTGCGGGAGCGCGCGCAAGACCTGGGATGACGAACATCGGCGAATCGAATACGGGTCGTCGCCCGCGGTGGTGCATTTGTCTACTGTGAATGGGCCGGTGTCGGTGGAGGATGGGCGCGACTGAAGACGATTTGTCCGATTCGTTGTCTCGCAAGGTGTGAGGCGTTCGATTTATCGCGGTGACGTGGACGCGGTTGCGCGGTTGCAGATAAACTTTGACGCATGCTGCTGGAAGCACGCGTCGCGGCCGGGCGTTCGTTCTCAAGGTGATGCATCCGGCGCGCGAGCCTTCCTTCATTGAACTGCAATGTAAAGCGCTGGTGCATTTGGCCGAGCATGCGCCGCAACTGCAGTTGCCGCGAGTGTTGCCGAATTGCAGCGGCAAACTCTTCTCCGAAATTAGCGCCGCCGATGGTTCGAGGCGGCTCGTGTGGCTGCTGAGTTTCCTGAAGGGAACGGTTCTTGCGGAGGTACGTCCGCACGCGTCGGAGTTGCTTTGCGGTTTGGGGCGATTTGTGGGCGAGATGGATGCGGCGCTGCAGTCGTTCGAGCATCCTGCAGCGCATCGGGAGTTGAAGTGGGATTCTTCGCGGGTCGCATGGATCAAGGAATTCATTCCGGAGATTGAAGGCGCGGAGCGGCGCGCGTTGGTGGAAGAGTTCGTCGAACTTTATGAAGTGGAAGTCGTCCCGCGGCTCCTGCGGCTGCGACGGAGCGTGATTTACGGCGACGCGAATGACTACAACGTCTTGGTGAGCGATCCTTGGCCGCAGCCGCGTAAGATCGCAGGCGTGATTGATTTTGGAGACATGCACCATGGGCTGACGGTTTCGGAGGCGGCCATTGCAGCGGCTTACGCGATTCTGGGCAAAGCGGATCCGTTGAAAGCGGCGGCTGAGGTGGTTGCGGGCTATCACGATGCGTTTCCTCTTCAGGAGGAAGAAGTTACTGTAATTTTCCCCTTGATGGCGGGGCGACTGGCCGTGAGCGTGGCCAACTCCGCCCACCGCAAAAAGGTGAGGCCGGACGATGCGTATGTGACCGTTAGCGAAGAGCCGGCGTGGAAGGCGCTCGAGCGACTGGCAAAAATTCATCCGCGTTTTGCACATTACGTACTTCGCGAAGCTTGCGGAATGATGCCGGTTCCTAAGGGGGAAAGGATTCAGGGCTGGCTGAAAGCAAACGGGAAATCAGCGGCGTCGATCCTCGATCTGGATTTGAGGAAGGAACCGGGTCTTGTTTTTGACCTTGGCGTTGGAAGTGTGCTGCTCGGCGCAGATCCGAGCGCTGCGGAGACTCCCGCACTCGCAGAGAAGATATTTGGGGAAATGAAACGCGCAGGCGTGCGTGTGGGAGTTGGGCGGTACAACGAAGCGCGGCCACTGTACAATTCGCCGTTATTTGGAAGCGTGGACAATCCAGTTAGCGAGAGACGAACGATGCATTTGGGCATGGACCTCTTCGTCGAGCCGGGGACAGCGTTGCGCGCGCCGCTCGCTGGGGTGGTGCACATTCTCGCGAACAACGCGAATCCGCAGGATTATGGGCCGCTGGTGATTTTGCGGCACGAAACCGGCGATGGCGAAGAATTCTTCACGCTCTACGGACACTTGACCGCGCAAACACTCACCGGGCTCAAGGTCGGTCAGCGTGTTTCACGTGGGCAGGGATTTGCATGCGTAGGGACACCCGAGGAAAACGGAGGCTGGGCGCCACACGTACATTTTCAGATCATTCTGGATTTGCTGGATCTTGACGCGGGTTTTCCGGGCGTGGCCTGCGCTTCTCAGCGCGCCGTGTGGGCGAGTCTCTCTCCTGATCCGAACCTTTTGCTTGGAATCCCGGCGGATCGCTTCCCTTCACAAGAGATGGATTTTCAAGAAACGCTGGAGAAGCGGCGCGCGCTGCTGGGGAACAATCTCAGCATTTCCTACGAGCGGCCGCTGAAAATCGTGCGTGGCTGGATGCAGTATCTCTACGACGATACGGGGCGCGCGTATCTCGATGTATACAACAATGTGCCGCTGGTGGGGCACAGCCACCCGCGCGTGGCGCGCGCCGCGCAGGAACAACTCGCGCTGCTCAATACCAATACGCGCTATTTGCATGACAACGTAAATCGCTATGCCGAGCGGCTGACGCGGAAGCTGCCGGAGCCGTTGCGTGTGTGCTTTTTCGTGAATTCGGGAAGCGAAGCCAATGAGTTGGCGCTGCGGCTGGCGCGGGCGCACACGGGCGGCGAAGACGTGATTGTGCTCGAACATGCGTATCACGGGCACACGAATACGCTGATCGACATCAGCCCGTACAAATTTAACGGTCCGGGCGGACGCGGCAAGAAGCCATGGGTGCACGTTGCTCCGCTTGCGGATGATTACCGGGGCTTGTACCGGCGTGAGGACAAAGAAGCTGGCGCGAAATATGCGGGGCATGTTGCAGAGATTTTGCAGCGCACGAGCGCGGAGGGCCGGGGCGTCGCAGCGTACATCGCGGAGACGTTGCCGAGTGTCGGCGGGCAAATTGTTTTTCCTCCAAGATATCTGCAAGAGGTTTACAAGCATGTGCGCGCGGCGGGCGCAGTCTGCATCGCGGATGAAGTACAGGTGGGCTTCGGACGTTTGGGGACACATTTCTGGGGATTTGAAACGCAGGGCGTCGTGCCGGATATTGTGGTGTTGGGGAAGCCAATTGGGAACGCGTTTCCGCTGGCGGCAGTGGTCACGACCAAGGAGATCGCTGCTTCCTTTGCCAACGGAATGGAATTTTTCAGCACGTTTGGTGGGAACCCGGTGGCCAGCGCGGCCGGGCTTGCGGTGCTGGATGTGCTGGAAGAAGAAAGACTTCAAGACAATGCAATCCGCGTGGGAACTTACCTCAAGAACGGATTGCAGGCGTTGCAGCAGCGCCATGCGCTGATTGGCGACGTGCGCGGATCGGGCTTGTTCCTGGGCGTGGACCTGGTGCTCGATCGAAACACTCGAGCAGCGGCCCCTCTGCAAGCGTCCTATGTGGTGAACCGGCTGCGCGAGTGCGGGATTCTCACGGGAACGGATGGTCCGCATCACAATGTGATTAAGTTGCGGCCGCCGCTGGTGTTCACGGAAAAAGACGCGGAGCTGTTCGTAAGGACGCTCGATGCGATCCTGCAGGAAGATGCGGCACAGCCGCGAGGCTGAAATCCGCGCACGTTTGTTTTCATACCGAATCCACGGGTGAAAAGGACATCGGCAAAGGCTCAGGGCTTTAGCAGAAGGAAACTGACGCCGTAGCCGGGAAGAGTTACGGTCAGTTTGGGAGCCAAGGCAATCGGGCCAGGCTGAGGGCCGCTGGTCAGGTCGCTCGTCGCGACAATATTGAGTTGGGATGCGGAAGTGAAATTTCCAAGAGCGGAGATGTCGAGGATCACCGTGCGAGCGTCGCCCGTACCGTTGTTGTCGGAAGGAGAAAGCACGGCGCGATCCGCCGCCATCAGGAGCACGGAGCCGTCGCTGTTTTTCGTCGCCAGCGTTTCGACCGTTGCAGTCTCAGTGATGGTCAAGCTGAGAATGTCCGGCGGCGCGGGAGTCTGCGGATACATCTGCGCGAGCCAATAGTCCACCCAGTAGCTTAAATGCTTGCTTCCGGAGCTGTAGTCCACTTCGCCGAATTGCGCATCGCTGTCGTAATCCCAGTGATAGAGGGCCTGGTTTCCAGCTCTTCCGAGTTGCGAAAAGACATAAGGCCGCCAAGCGGCGAAGAACGCACTCGTGCCGCGCAAATCGGGCACGAACTTCTTTGTGGGCGTGCAGGTGCTGTTGCCGCTCGAATTGGCGAAATCGGCGTTGACGTTGTTTTCGGTCACCCAGACGGGGACGGTTGCCAGATCCTGGCGCAGTTTCAGTTCCTGATAAAAATATTTCACGTCATTTACAAAGCCTGGAATGGTGGCGAAAATCTTGGCGTCGCTGTCCTGCTGATCGCATGATGAATAAAAGTGCGTGGAAACAACGTTCACCGGGGCGCTCACGCCGCCCGCGTTTGCTGGCTGTACAAAAGACGGCAGATTGTTGCGCGGGTCACCTTCCTGAAAATCGAAGTCCGACAACTCGAGCGCGGAGAATTTGATCGTGGGATCGACGGCCAGCATCGCCGGCACAACCGTGTTGTACATCTGAAGGTATTGCGCCGGCGTCAAACCGTTGATGTTGTATTCGTTGAATATGCCCCACCAGGTGATCCTATTGGGGGTCGCTGATTTGAAAAGCTGGCCGCCCCAGGTAAATCCTCCGGTGTTGTAGTAACGCACGAGGTTCGCGCAGTAGTTCGCAAAATCGTTGAGATGATTGGCAATGTCAAAAGCGCCGTTGGCATTCATAAAGGCGGGCGCGAAGGCGATTTGAAATTCCGGGCTGTGGTCCGCCGCAGACAGAACCGGCTGGACCACGGCGTCGAGTTTCGTGAAATCCCAATCGGTGGCCTGCTGCGGGTTGGAGTTCGCCTTCATGGGGATGGCTTGAGAGAGGCCCTGGAGACGGATGTGTTGCGAGCCAAGCATGTTGAGTTGCGCGGGTTCAGAGGCAGGATGATTCTGGAAGAACTGATAGTCCCATTCTGCGGGCTGAAACGACGTGGACATGAATTGCTGGAGCTTGCCGTTGACGCCCTGCGCCTGGTCCACGGTGACGCCAACCATGCCAGCCACGGCGACCAGCAGCGTAAGGTTCCGGCTAACCGAGAACCCATTGCTGTCACTTGCAGTGAGCTTGAGTGAGTAAGTCCCCGCTGGCGTATTCGCGCTGCTGCTCAACGCAATAGAGGCACTCGCGCTGCCGCTTTGTTGCGCGACGTTTGAGACCGTGCCTGCAGGTAATCCGCTGACGGTAAAAGTCACCGTGCCGGAATTGCCGCTAACGGTGGCGATGATCTTGGCGGGCGTTCCGTCCTGTGGCGCGAGCGCCATGGACGAAGAGAGCGAGAGGTTCAGAGTGCCTGGTACACCAGAATTGCTCCCACTGCCGCACGCAGTCATTGCAAGAGAAAGGGGCACGAGCCAGGAGAACAAAATTTGATAGCGAGCCTGTTTGGGATGGTTCATTCCACACCTGGAATCCACAAAATGTAGTTTAATCACCGTGAAGCCTGTGGGGAAGGTGTTGCATGCGGTTTGCTTGGCTGCTGGCAGGGATGCTGATCGTACAGGGCGTCTTTACCACGGAGAAAGCGCAAGCGGCGGACTCGGCGGATTGCAGAGGCGTCGTTCTGGACGAGAATGGCGTGCCCGTCGTGGCCGCACAGGTAAAGCTCGAAGATTCCGACGGTCATGCCTACCGAACGGAAACAGATCTGGCCGGCCGCTTTGCCATTCACAATGTGTCTTCCGGCGACTATAAGGCGGAAGTTCACAAGAAGGGCTTCTTCGTGCTTTCGGGCGAGACCGTCAGCCTGCACGCGGGGAGCAACGAAATCTCGCTGGTCTTGAACCACGAACAAGAGGTTCGGGAAAAGGTACAAGTCACCGCGCCCTCGAATCAGATTGAGACGCAGGATACCTCGCAGCGCTCGTCTCTCTCCTCGCAGGAAATTCGAGACGTTCCCGTGCCCAGCAGCCACGTCCTTCAGGAAAGCCTGGTGGCGCTGCCGGAGATTGTGCGAGACAACGGGGCTAACCTGCATGTGTCGGGCGCGCGCTCAGGAGAGACGCAATATCTGCTGGACGGATTTGAGATTGGCGACCCGGTGAGCGGGGCGCTGACTTCGAGATTCAACATTGATGCCACGAGAGCCGCGGAAGTCCAGAACGGGAGGATTGATGCTTCCTACCCGCACTCTGGCGCAAATATTTTGAGCCTCGTAACTCCCGATGGAGACGACCGTTGGCGCTTTGGGACCACGAATCCCGGTCCCGGCATCAACATTCAAGAAGGGGTGCACCTGGGGGACTGGTATCCGCGATTCACTTTTTCAGGTCCATTCGTCCGCGGGCGCTTTTGGTTTTCCGATTCCGTCAGCGTGCAGCACACCTTCGGTGTCATCAAGCAATTGCCTGATCCCGACACTTTCGCAGATTGGGCGGGAGACAACCTTCTTCGGCTAGAATACAACTTTTCACCAAAGCATATTGTGCATGCGAGCTTTCTCTACAATCGGGCAAGCGACGGGAATCTTGGCCTGGACGCTTTGGACCCGCAATCCACGACCGTCGATTTGGATCAGCGCCGGGGCTTCGTCTCTTTGAAGGATCAGATTTGGCTTCACGAAACCCTTGTGGACGTAGGCGTCGCAGCCGATGAAGGAGTGCTCGATTACACACCGCAAGGGTCGCAGCCGTACATCGTGCTGATCAATGGGACGAGCGGCAACTTTTTTCAGCACTTGCACCAGCGCGGCCGCAGGTTGCAGGCGGTAATGAGCGTGACGGCTGCCTCGCGGCATTGGCACGGCACGCATCAGCTTTCCGTGGGCGCGAATGCCGCCGGCTTGATTTTTCATCAGTCAACACAGCGCGGGGAAATTGATGTGTTTCGCCAGACTAGCGCCATTGATGGAACAGCTTGCACGGCAACATCGCCGATGGCGGGTTGCCGCGTGCGGCAGACTACGTTTGCCGGAAGCGCCACGCCGCAACTTTCGAACACGCAAGCAGGCGCTTACGCGCAAGACACCTGGTCGATGGGCAGGCACTTCGTTTTTCAAGCGGGCATGCGCACGGATTGGGACCGCTTTACGCAAAGCGCCATGGCCGAGCCGCGAGTATCGGGCAATGTCCTGCCGTTCGGAGACGACCGCGCAAAGCTGTCACTTGGCTGGGGAATCTACAACGCACCGCTCAACCTTGCCCTCATCGGACAGGCTGTGGACCAGCAACAGCTCGACGCGTACTTCTTTGACTCGGCCGGAAACCCGATTCCTCCGTCGACCGTTACCAGCCAGTTCGTGCTGCCAGCGGGCGGTTTAAGGCAGCCGCGCTTCGCGACAACCAGTGCCGGCTGGCAGGAGAAGTTCGGCCGGAGCACGCTGGTCAGCCTAGACCTTCTTGCGCGCAACGGCTCTCACGGTTTTGCTTTTGTGGGCCCGCAGCCCTCGCAGCCCGGTGGCATTTTTTTGCTTCAAGATCACCGCCAGGATCGGTATCGTTCAGCCACGCTTTCGGTGCGGCACGTCTTCTCAGAAAACACCGAGTTTTATGGCGCCTATACGCGGTCGCGGGCGCATTCGAGCAAAGTTCTCAATCCATTGCTCGGTTCCATCTTTTACGCGGCACAACAACCGGGCCCAGTGGCATGGGACGCTCCGAATCGTCTGCTTCTCTGGGGCTGGGTACCGACGCACATCTGGAAAACACAACTGAGTGGTTTCTTCGAATATCGAACCGGGTATCCCTACAGCGCTGTGAATCTGCAGCAGCAGTTGGTAGGTCCTCCCAATTCCTTGCGCTTCCCTGCTTATGCCAGCCTGAACCTGGGGCTGGAGAGGAAATTCGAATTGCGTGGATACCTGTGGGCCGTGCGAGTGGAAGCAATCAATATTCTTGGGCGGCAGAATCCCGATTCGGTGGTGAATAATGTTGATGCTCCGTGTAGCAATACCGTCCGAACCGGATGCTTCGGCGCTTTTGCCGGCGGACAGGGCCGCGCCACAATACTGCGCGTACGTTTCGTAGGCCGAAAGTGACGCTGGCGGACAGGTCAGGTATTCCTCGCATTTCAGCCCTAGGCAAGGGCGTTTATAGCTGGGGACTTGACAAATACGTTACTATGCCCCTAGGCTTGCGTCGCGATGCAGCTGGACACCTCCCTTTCCTGGCTCGCCCTTGGGCTGACTCCCGGCCTGGCTTCACGTCTATCTGCGCGCGTGTTGCGGCAGTTTGGGTCGCCAGAGGGAGTATTCCGAGCCTCGAAGAGGGACCTGGAAGCCTGCCACCTGCCGTCGGAGGCGGCAGAAGCTGTCCTAAAGAGGCAGGCGTTCCCTCGCGCCGAGAAAGAGCTGGCGGCGGTCCAGAAGATCGACGGCTGTTGCCTGGTGAACTGGACGGAGCCCGAGTACCCACAAACGCTACTGCAAATCTACGACCCGCCAGTTTTGCTGTACGTCCGGGGAGACCCGCAGGTGCTGAATTTGCCGAGCCTCAGCATTGTGGGAACCAGGAGGCCAACCGTCTACGGGACACAGATGGCTCAGAGGTTGGGACGAGAACTGGCGGCGCGCGGCTTGGTCATTGTCAGCGGGTTGGCGCGGGGGATTGATGCCATCGCGCACCAGGGAGCGATGGACGCTCATGGGCGGGCCATCGGAGTGCTTGGGACGGGCATCGATGTTTGCTACCCCAAAGAAAACAAGAAGTTGTACGAGAAAGTACTGGGGCGCGGGGCGATCATCAGCGAATTCCCGCTGCGCACGCATCCCGCGCCTGAGAACTTTCCGGTTCGCAATCGCATCGTTGCCGGCCTGCCGCTCGGGGTGGTGATCGTCGAAGGTGCGCAATACAGCGGGTCGCTGATTACCGCGCGATTGGCCATGGAGTTTGGCCGTGAGGTGTGTGGTGTTCCCGGAAACGTGACGCAACCGGTGAGTTTTGCGCCCAACCAACTAATTAAGCAGGGCGCAAAGCTGGTCACTTGCGCGGAAGACGTCATTGAAGAGTTGCCTACGCCGGTGCGCGCGGCGCTCGTCCAAGCGGAGCAGCCCGAAGCGGAACAGCGAAATCTTCTGGCCGTAAACGGGCTGAATGACTCGGAAAAAAAGCTGTACGAGCTCTTAAGCGTCGAAGAGCCGGTTCCTATTGACGAAATTGTTGAACGGTCCGGCTTGAACTCTTCTAATGTTCTGGCTACCCTGTTTACGCTGGAGATGAAAGGGATCGTTCGCCAATTGCCTGGGAAGCAGTTCTGCAAAGTGTTGTTATAAAGAGGGATAGCGACCGAGATGTCCGTGAGCGGGCGGAACGCCATCTAAGAGGAAGGAACCGGCAGGCCCACTGATGCATCTCATGGTAGGCTGGACCCATCTCCGGGAGATGCGCCCAAGGTAGCGAGAAGGACACACGCCCCACGGTCCGCCCTTTCCGAAACACAGACCGGAGTTACAAAAGTTACATGGCTCGTTCGCTTGTCATTGTGGAATCGCCCGCCAAGGCGAAGACGATTAATAAGTATTTGGGACGGAACTATACCGTCAAGGCGTCCATCGGGCATGTGATGGATCTGCCGACGAAAACCATTGGAATTCGTTTGCCTGGCGAGGACCCCGCGGGCAAGAAGAAGTCGAAGAAGAAAAAAGGCGCAAAGAAAAGCGCCAAAGTTGAAGCAAAGACTCCTAAGATCAGCATCAATGACGAAAAGATCTTCGAGCCAACCCTGCAAATTATCTCCGGCAAAGGCAAAGTCATCCACGATCTGAGGAAGGCCGCGCACACCGCCGAAGCCGTGTACCTGGCTCCGGACCCGGACCGCGAAGGCGAAGCGATTTCCGCGCACCTGGCGATGGTGTTGTCGAAGCCCAGCCGGTTCGTGGAGGCCGAACCACCCGGCAAGCAGAACGGGAAGGCCGTCGAAACGAAAGAAGCGGAAGAGGCCAAGGCGAGAAAGAAGAGCAAGGGCAACGGCGACTTAGCGGATGATATCCCTCCGGCGGATCCGAAGAAAATCTTCCGGGTCACCTTCAATGAGATTACGCCCAAGGCGATCCGAGCGGCGTTTGATCACCCCAGGGCAGTAGACACTAATCTTGTCGATGCCCAGCAAGCGCGCCGCGTACTCGACCGGCTGGTGGGATACAAAATTTCTCCGCTGCTGTGGAACAAGGTGCGCCGAGGTTTATCGGCGGGCCGCGTGCAGACCGTGGCGCTACGGTTGATCGTCGAGCGCGAGGAAGCGATTCGCGCGTTTGTCCCGCAGGAGTACTGGACCATCCACGCGATGCTGGATGCGGGCAAGCCGCCGCTGTTTGAAGCCAGGCTCATCAAGCACAAAGACGCGGACATTGAGGTAAAAAACCAGGAAGCCGCTGACAAGATCGTCGCCGCGGTCAGCAAGGCGAAATGGCAAGTCGCTTCGGTGGCGCAAAAGGAAAAGAGGCGCAACGCGCCGCCGCCGTTTACCACATCAAAATTGCAACAGGCCGCATACAACCGGCTGCGGTTTACCGCCAAACGAACCATGTCGCTGGCGCAGAAGCTCTACGAAGGCGTGGATTTTGGCGCGGAAGGGTCCGTTGCCCTGATTACTTATATGCGTACGGACTCGGTGCATGTTTCCAACGATGCGCTGGCGCAGGTTCGCGAACTCATCCCCGCAAAGTATGGGGCCAATTATCTTCCGGAGAAGCCGAATTTCTACAAGTCCAAGAAGGATGCGCAGGAGGCGCACGAAGCGGTGCGCCCGACCGAAGTCGCGCGCACACCGGAAGACGTGCGGAAATATTTGGACGACGACCTCTTCAAACTGTACCAGTTGATCTGGCAGCGGTTCGTGGCGTCGCAAATGTTGCCTGCGATCTTTGACCAGACGACGATTGACATTCGCGCCGGCGAATATACGTTCCGCGCGAGCGGGTCGGTGCAGAAGTTTGACGGATATCTCCGCGTTTACCAATTGCCGGCGGCTACCGCGGACCGTGAGGACGACGAAAAGGACGAGGAAGGCGAGGGCCGAGCGCTTCCGGCGGTTAATGAAGGCCAATTGCTGCGACTGGATAAGATTCGGCCGGAACAGCATTTCACCGAGCCACCGCCGCGGTACAACGATGCGACTCTGGTCAAAGAGCTGGAAGAGGATGGAATTGGCCGGCCTTCCACCTACGCGTCCATCATTTCCACACTGGTGGAGAGAGAATACGTCACCAAGAATCAGGGACGGTTTTCGCCGACGATGCTTGGCGAGCGCGTATGCAAGCTGCTGGTAAAAAGCTTCGAGGACATTTTCGACCTAACGTTCACAGCGCGCATGGAAGAGGAACTCGACGAGATTGAAGAGGGCAAGCTGCCGTGGCGCGACTCCGTGAAGGAGTTCTGGGGAAAATTCGTCATTGACCTGGACAAAGCGGATGAGGAAATGCTCTCGTACAAAGCCGGCATTGCGACTGGGAGAAAATGCGAGAAATGCGGCCAGGGGGAATTGCTGGAGCGCATCAGCCGGCATGGCTTTTTCCTGGGCTGCTCGCGCTATCCAGATTGCGATTTTATTGAGGATCTATCGCCAATAGAGGCGGACGCCGGAGATCCCAACAAAGTGGAGTATTGCGACAATTGCGGCAAGGAAATGGCCATCAAGCGGGGGCGTTTCGGCACCTTCCTGGCGTGCACCGGCTATCCGGATTGCAAGACCACGCGCCGCCTGGTGCAGGGCACGCGCATCGCGCACCAACCGGACGAGCCGCTCGATGAAAAATGCCCGACGTGCGGAAATGGTCTGGTGAAGAAGCACGGGCGCTTCGGTGAATTCATCGGCTGCTCCGCCTACCCGAAGTGCAAGTACACGCGGCCGATCACCATGGGCATCAAATGCCCGAAATGCAACGAGGGAGAGTTTGTGCGCCGCGGCAGCGCCGGGAAAGGCGGGCGAGGGCGTCCGCGGATTTTCTATGGCTGCTCCCGCTATCCAGATTGCGATTTCACGACACCCCACATGCCGATTGCGGATCCTTGCCCGAAGTGCGGCGCACCGTTCATTGTCGAGAAAAACTCAAAAATCGGCAAAGTGCACGCCTGCCTGAAGGAAGGCTGCGATTGGGAAAAGCTTGTCCCTGAAGTTTCGCCCGCGACGCAGCCGGAAGAGGCTCCCGTGCCCGTGGCGGCGAAGTCCTGACCCAGCTACATCTCACGAAACACGTTTCCAAATTCATCTTCCGACGTTATGGGTGGGCCTATACTGTTTCTGGGGTTCTCTCGTAGTTTGCAGGGTGGGAATGGACGAAGCGATCGCCAAGTACCTCGAATATATCCGAACGGTCAAGAATTCCTCTCCTCACACGGTTTCCAACTACGGGAAGGATCTTTGCCAATTCCTGACATTTCTTTCGCCGCCCCGCGCTGCGCGCCCGGCTCTGCGCGCGGTGAATCACGGGATGATCCGGGAATTCGTGGCGCACTTGCATGACCACGGGCTGGCGAAGAGCTCGATTGCGCGTAAGCTTGCGGCCTTGCGCTCGTTTTTCAAGTATTGTGTGCGAGAGGGATATTTGAAGGAAAGTCCGGCACGCCTGGTACCCACGCCGAAGCTTCCGAAGCGCATTCCTTCGGTAGTTTCCGCCGAGGAAATGAACGGTTTTCTCAATCACGTTGCTGGAATGGTTCAAAGTCCGGCCGATGGCGTCGCAGTTCCCAAGAAGCGCCTGCCAAAGAAAGAACCGCAGGCCACCGCGAAACTAAAGTACTCGAGCGGCCCCGCACACGTAGAAGAAGGCCCGCTTCTGAGGCGCGATCGCGCGCTGCTTGAACTGCTTTACGCTGCTGGTTTGCGCGTCAGCGAACTTACGGGCCTGAACCTGCTCGACGTTGAGCAAAAAGAGCGCATCTTGCGCGTACGCGGCAAAGGGAACAAGGAGCGCATCGTTCCCTACGGAGCAAAGGCGCAGGAAGCGCTGGAGAAATACTGGCCCGTGCGCGAACGACTCCTGGAACAGGCCACCGGGCCAAATCACAGCGCAGACCCGCACGCGCAGGCGGTTTTTCTGAACTATGCAGGGCGAAGGCTGACGCAGCGCTCGGTGGGCCGCATCGTGAAGAAGTACGTTCGCCTGGTGAACGTGAACTGGGATCTGCATCCGCATTCGCTGCGTCACGCTTTTGCCACGCACTTGCTTGCTGACGGGGCCGACCTGCGCGCCATTCAAGAGCTGCTGGGGCACCAATCGCTCTCGACGACGCAGCGGTATACGCACGCTTCCATTCGCCAACTGATGGAGGTTTACGACAAGGCGCACCCGCACGCCTAATCCGCGCATCTCCTCTTCTTTGTCAGCAAGCTCCTGAGATACCCTAGGTAGCCCAAGGGTTGGAGCATGAGCTTGCGTGTCGCCATTGTTTGCGGTTTTCTCTTGCTTCTGCACGTGAGTTCCTCTTCTCCTGCGCGCGCGCAGGATAATTACGAAATTCAGGTGTATGGGTACGAGACCGTCGAACCGCATCACACCATGGTGGAGCTGCACAGCAATTTCACGCTTCAAGGCTCAAAGACGTTTCAGGACGGACTGCTTCCCACCAATCATCAATTGCACGAGACCATCGAAATCACCCACGGCTTTAATGACTGGTTCGAGACCGGGTTTTACATTTTCACCTCCGCGCAGAATGGCCACGGATGGGACTGGGTCGGCGACCACATCCGCCCGCGCGTTCGCATCCCCAAGAAATGGAATTGGCCCCTCGGCGTGAGCCTTTCCAACGAGATTGGCTATCAGCGGCGCAAATACTCCACCGACACATGGACCTGGGAGATGCGCCCGATTATTGATAAGCAGACTGGACCTTGGTATTTTTCATTCAACCCGACCTTTGACCGGTCCTTCCATGGGGACAGCGTCCATCAAGGAGTAGTGTTCTCGCCCAATTTCAAGCTCAGCTACGACTTTACGAAGAAAATCACCGGCGGATTCGAATATTACGGAGAAGTTGGACCCGCTACGGGTTTCTTACCAATAGGCCAGCAGCAGCATCAAATTTTCCCGGCCATCGACCTAAATCTTTCGCAGAAATGGGAAGTGAATTTCGGCTTGGGCGTCGGGATGACACACTCTACGGATCATCTGATCGCCAAGATGATTCTGGGCTATCGCTTCGATTTCTGAGATCGATGGAGTTGAATTCTCCTGTATGCTCAAGCTGGCGCGCGCATTTCAAAAGCACACCGCCAGAAAAGAAAAACGACTGGCGGTGTTATTTGCCAGCCGTTCCCAATTTTTAATTTTGAATCCGGCTCAGTCGCGGTGTCCGTGGCCGTGACCATGGAATCCGCGGTCACCGTGCCACTCCCGGCCGCGCCAGCCATCGCGATCGTGGTTGTGCGATCTGTCATGATCCCCGTCACCGCGCCAGCCGTGTCCATACCAGCCCCGGCTATAGCAACCGGGCCGGCTGTAAAAACCCCGATGCCAGTAAGGCCTGTGATACCAAGGCCCCGCGCCGATAAACACGCCGCCGACGAACCAATTGGGACCGTAATAGCCGTACGGCGCGCAAGCGTAAGGATAATCGCCGTAGTATCCGTAGGAGCATACTGGCGCCGGCCCAACGTAAGCCGGGCCAACTCCTACGCCAACGACCACGCGTTGCGCGCTTGCAAACGAAGCGCAAAACAGGCAAATGCCGAGCAGAGCTGCGAACCTTAGGTATCGCATGTTTTGATCCCTTCTGCCGCGCTCTCTTCC
>QHYL01000430.1 GCA_003224105.1 Acidobacteriota bacterium
AACCAAGAGCAGATTCCTCGCACGCAATCGGCGCAGCTTCGGAATGACATGTCCCTTCCGTTGTGCACAAGAAATTTAGCCGCGCTCTCTAAATCAGTAGATGACGGGAAGTTTCGAGAAGTCGGAGCCCGTCTCCTCGGTGACGCGCAGGACGACGAGGGTGCGGTCGTCGTGCGCAGCCGTGCCGGCGCCGTGATCGTCGGTTTCGGCGAGGATGCGTTCGGTGATGGCGCGAGCCGAATCCTGAGGAGCAATGGCGCTTAGGACTGCGGACAGTCGTTGCAGGCCAAACTCCTCTTCGGAGGCGTTTTCCGATTCCAGGATGCCGTCGGAGGCGAAAACCGCTACGTCACCAGGCATCAGGTCGAGGACAGACTCATCGTATTGCGTGCCAGGAAGCAGGCCGAGCGGCACACCCTCCAGGCGAACGGAAACCACATGGCCATCGCGAAGAAGAAGGGGATACGGCGACCCGGCATTCGAAAGATGCAGCCGGCGGCTAGCCGCATCGTAGACGCCAAAGAGCATGGCGATGAAACGCGAATCGAGGCGCGCGTTATGGAGGCGCTGGTTCAGAAGAGCAAGCATGCACGCCGGATCGCAGTTGCTATCGATGACGATTTCGCGAATCGTGCCAATGGCCAGCGAACCGTAAAGCGCTGCCGCGGTGCCTTTGCCGGAAACGTCGCCTAACGCGATGGCCAAACGGCCTTCACCGTATGGGAGAAAATCGTAGAAATCCCCACCCAATTCGCGCGCGGGAACGTAGGCTGCGGCCAGATCGAGCCCCGGGATTTCACGGGCGCCCGTGGGAAGAAGCTGCCGCTGAATTTCCCGGGCAGTATCGAGATCGGTGCGCAGGCGGCGTTCGTTATGGAGAGCTCCTTCGTAGAGACGCGCATTCTCGAGGGCGACGGCGACGTACGAACCCAGCGTGGAGAGCATGCGTTCGTGTTCCAGAGTGAAGGCGTGCGGCTGCGTGCTCTCGAGGTCGAGAACGCCAATGAGGCGGTCCTGCATGAGGAGTGGCACGACGATTTCCGAGCGAGCATCCACGCCCGTCTCGCAGCGGATGTAGCGAGGATCTTCGTTCACGTCGTGGACGCGCAGAACGCGCCGCTGGCCAGCGGCTGTTCCGCTGAGGCCCTTGTGGAGAGGCACGCGAGTGCGCGCGGGAATGGAATCGTTGCAGCGCATGGCGAAGACCGATTCGAGAAGTTGGGTTTGCTCGTTCCAGAGCATGACGCTGAAAACGTCATAGTCCACAATTCTCTTGATGCGCTCAGCGAGGCGGCGAAGAAGCTCCTCGCGGTCGAGAATAGAGGTTAGCTCGCGGCTGACTTCGTGAAGAAGGGCCAGCGTTTTGGCCTGTTCAGGGTAGGCGACGAACAGACTTTGAGGAACTGGGTCTGCATCTCCCAACAAAGCAAAGGACCGGAGATTCATGGGGTCGTCCACGGCCGAAACACCCTCCGCCTATCTTACATTCGATGCGGCCAAACCCGGGCGGTTTCATGCATTAGAACGCCAGCCAAGCGACAGTAACAGAGCCAATGTGGATTGGCTATGAGGAAGGATAATAATGGGGGGATCGCTACAAGCTAGCCTCGGCTCGGACAGACAGAAATGTCTGTCCACCGTGGGCTTTACTTTCAATTCTCAGATGTTGGCGTGCCGCGGAAACAGACAAGCGTGTCTGTTCTACTTGACTTCCCAGACGTCGCCCGCGCGAAGGAGTTTGTTCAGATCGCCGGAGCCTTTCTTGGCGATGATTTCCTGAATCTGGTCTTTCATCACGTCTTCGTAGCGCGGCAAATCGTCCCACGCGCGGAAGACGCCGATGGGCGTCGGGAAGCCGGGACGGTGCTCCATGTGCGAAAGCAAGAAAGCGTACGACGGACGCGGGTGATGCGCGTCGTGAATGATGAGATCGCTTTCGGTGATGCCATTGCCGAGCTGCACGGCTTCGATGTCGCCATCGGGTTTGCGGCGAATGCCTTTGTCGCGGTTTTTGCCGTAGATCAACGGCTTGCCGTGTTCGAGCTGAAGGACTTGTTCGCTGCGCGCATCTTTTTCGGTGAGCGAAAACCACGCGCCGTCGTTGAAAATGTTGCAATTCTGCAGAATTTCAATAAAGGCCGTGCCTCTGTGAGCGGCGGCGTGCCTCAGCGTGTCTTTCAGGTGCGACTGGAAGACGTCCACCGAACGCGCCACAAACGTGGCTTCGGCACCCGTAGCCAGCGCAACCGGATTGAACGGACGGTCCGCGGTGCCGTAGGGAGTGGACTTGGTAATTTTATGAAACTCGGAAGTGGGTGAGTATTGTCCCTTGGTCAGGCCGTAGATGCGATTGTTGAAAAGCAGAACCTTGACGCCGACGTTTCTGCGCAGCAGGTGAATGGTGTGGTTTCCGCCGATGGCCAGCGCGTCGCCATCCCCCGTGGCGATCCAAACTTCCAGTTCGGGATTGGCAATTTTGATTCCCGTGGCGACGGCCGGAGCGCGGCCATGGATGGTGTGAAATCCATAGGTGTTCATGTAGTACGGGAAACGGCTGGAGCAGCCGATGCCCGAGACCACGACAAAGTTCTCTTTGCGAATGCCGAGCTCCGGGAAAACGGATTGCACGGCCGACAGAATGGCGTAGTCGCCGCAACCCGGGCACCAGCGCACTTCCTGGTCGGTCTGAAAATCTTTCTTTGTGAGTGGCGGAGGAAGAGTTGCAGTGCTCATCGGTGGTTCCCCTGTATTCCCAGCATTTCATCAAACTTTTGTTCCAGCTCGGCTTGTTTAAACGGGCGGCCTTGAATTTTGTTCAAGCCAACGGCGTCCACAAGATACTTTGCGCGGAGAACCCAAAGGAGCTGGCCCATGTTGAGTTCCGGCACCAGCACTTTTTTGTAGCGCTTCAGGATTTCGCCGACATTTCCAGGCAGCGGATTCAAGTAGCGAAGATGCAGGTGGCCGATCTTGCATCCTCTGGCGCGAGCCGATTTGACGGCCGCGGTGATGGAGCCGGCCGTCGAGCCCCAGGAAACGACGAGCAGGTCGCCGGAAGGATCGCCTTCGGGCAAAACATTCGGGACGTCCTGGCCGATAGCCGCGACTTTTGCGGCGCGAACGCGCACCATGTTTTCGTGGTTCAGGGGCTCGTAGTTCACGTTGCCAGTGCCGTCCTGCTTTTCGAGGCCGCCAATGCGGTGCTCGAGCCCGGGAGTGCCGGGCCGCGCCCAGGGCCGCGCCAAGGTTTGCGGATCGCG
>QHYL01000431.1 GCA_003224105.1 Acidobacteriota bacterium
TTCCCCCATCTTGAGCCTGGCGGGGAGATATTCCGGATCAAGCCGGAGGGCGGAGGTCAAAATAGGCAAAGCTTCTCCCATTTTCCTCTCACGCAACAGAAGCGAGCCCCAGTAGTAGAGCCACTTGAACGCGGCGGGTTCGAGCAGATGCGCTCGCCGGTAACAAAGCGCGGCGTCTTCCGACCGGTGGTAGCTGTCGAGCAACATTCCCAGCTTTCCGACGGCGCCCGCATCTTGCGGATGCTTGCGCGCGGCGGCGTATGCCTCCGCGGCCTGATCTTGCGTTTCGCGCGGAAGGCCGGCGATGTTGACCTGCGGGACCTCCGGTGCGCCAGACTCCATTGAGGCACTATCCGGCGCCTGCGCGATCTCGCCCGCAGTGCTCCACGTTCTGCTGGTTTCAGGAATAGTGATATGCGCGGACAAAGGAATAGCAGGCAGAAAAAGGAACGCGAGAACCCAGCACACCCCCCAGTTCAACATCGGCGAGGCTACCCCCCAAGTTGCCGGACGCCCCCCCTCGCAAGGGCGCATCGGCAGGCAGCATTCTATCCCTCCCTCTTTTCTTGTCAACTTAATTTAGGATTTTGCCCACCGCTACAACTCAGGCACTTCGCGAGACGGACTTGGGCTTAATAGGAGTTCGTGGTCACAATCCGATCTCGTCGGGAATTCCGGGCAGAGGCCATTTTTGCTGAGGGGCACGCCAACAAATGGCCTCACGTTCACGTTCCGCAATTTTTGAGCCTCGCTTGCTAAACCTGCGAGCACGTGCGCGTCATTGCGAAGAATCAGCAGTTGTTTGATCCGTGGAACGCCTTTCCCGGGGTGGAGGAACCATCACCGAAGCCATGCCCGCCGCTCTTGCCGCAGCGATTCCCATCTCGCTGTCCTCGAAGACTAAGCAAGACTGGGGTTTAACTCCCAGGCGTGCAGCGGCGAGCAGAAAGGGCTCGGGATCGGGCTTTCCTTTTTTGTAGTCTCCGGCACAAATCAAAATCTCAAATTTCTCGGCCAGTCCCAATGATCTTAGCGAGGCTGTCACCGAGTCCCGCGTGCTTCCGGAAACGACAGCAAAAGGAACGCGGCCATAATTAGTGTTGATGTGCTCCAGCACTTCCGGCACAGCCTTCAGTTCCGGAAGGGATTGGAAATAGATCTCTTCTTTCCTTCGCACGACGTCTTCAACCGGCATTTTCAGACCGTGCTTTTCGTTCAGCATTCTTACTATTTCGGTGACCGAGAATCCCGCCCACTCGTAAAAGAGGCTTTCCGTAAAATCGCAATTCCATGGGGCTAAGGCCTTTCGCCAGGCGATATAGTGTAAGGGCATAGAATCCGCGATGGTGCCGTCGCAGTCGAAAATATAGGCTTGGAATTCGCCTTCTGGCAGCGACAATGTCAATTTGTTCGGGCTCCTTGAGGTGGTGAACGCCGCACGAACGGCTGGTCTCAGGGCAAAAGGAATTGCTGATGACCAGAATGCAAGCTAAAAGTTTTTCCCTTCCATAGCAACTCCCCAGACATATTCCCGGGGAGGTTAGTCTCAGCGCTTACTCCAGTGTCCTTAGAGGCGTAAATCACTTCAATCATTCCCTTGGGGGTTGGCACAGCGGATACCACCCTGTGCAACAAGCCCAGATGAGGCTGGATACTGACTGCCGAGAATCCAGGCGATTTCGGCCGGACCCCGGCGACGATGGTGAGAAAGTCGAAATTAGGGTGGGCACTCCAGGCGTGAGAATCCGACCGAGTTGGCTCCGGTTGCTCAGCCCAAGTCGTAAGTCCTAAGGCAACCATGTCATGCCACGGCTTAAGCAGGCTCAGGTACTGATCTCCAATGCCTACGTGATCGAGCGCGCGCGCCAAGTAGAATCGGAAATAGTAAGTGGCCTTAGTCATTTCAGGAACATGGTCCGAGGCTGTGAAGCCAGGATCGCTTACGGAGAGGATTTTGGTGAGAACATCCTTTTGCTGTTCTTGCGGGATCACGTCAAGCCAGACGCCAAGAATGTTGGCATGCTGGCTGTAATGTTTCTGGGCAGGCGTGTCGGCGATCAGATTATAACTATTCTTCCAGCACAGCCTGCGGATAGCATTTACCGCGCGAGACTCAGCTTCCCGGTACTTTTGCGCACGAAACGAGTTTCCGAAGGCAGATTCCAACTCCGCGCCATAACGGAGCGCTTCAATGTACTGGAGCGTGATGACAGAAGATCCGCCGTCTGCATCTTGGGGAGGCACTCCGAAGCCGAAGTCTTTTCCCCAGTCGATGAAAGGCCACCAAGTTATGTTTCCGAGGAGTCCGTCTGGTCTCTGCCTGTCGAGAAACCAATCCAACACGGTTCTCGTGCCGGGTATTTGCGCTTTAACGAATTCCTCGTCCCCTCGATAGAGCCAGAAATCATGAACCATGCCGATCCACAATAGCGAGAACGTTGGAATGATCTGTGTAACGGATGACGGATAGCGACTCCGCGTGATGCCGTCTGCAATTCGGGAATCGTTGAAGGCTTGGATGGCCTGGCGAGCGAGGCGATCGTCGCCCGCAACCGTGTACGAGATCAATGCCTGAATACGAGTATCGCCGATATACTGCATGCGCTCCCAATACGGTGTATCCATGTAAGTGTTATGGGCATCGAGACGGGCCGTCTGCCAGCCGATTTGCCAGATCTGACGCAGCGAGGTGTCATCGGATTCGAAACGAGCGCGTTCTTCAAAGGGATACGCAGTGAACCATGAACGAAGGTTTGCAATATGGAGCGGCTGGTCAGCGGTGTTGATGTCGAGTTGCAGATACCGCCATGTACGCCAGCCCAGTGGCATGAATTGCCGCCCCGGTGAGCCGTCTGGAAGGAATTCATCGAAGATGCCCACGATATGTTTCCCAGCGACTTCATTTCGGTTGCCCTTCTCACCCTTGTTATCGACGAGAGCCTCGGCATAAGTGAGGCGAATCATGCTTTTGGCACCCCCACTCACCGTGAGCTCTGGGTATGCCGTCGTCAAATGCGATTGGTCCAGCAGCAGGCTGGCAGCAGAATGAGCAGGAATTTCGAATCCAGTAGAAGGGAAGTCTGCAGAGGGCTGAACTCCAGAGGAGCGCACGACGCGTCCAACCGGTGTCAGTTCCATTTGCATTGAGGGAAGAGAGTCCGGCACCAATTGCCAGTTGTTATTTTGCAGCGCCGCTCCTCTGAGGATGGCGTTGCCAATTGAAGCGGCTTTTTCCCATTTGCCTCGGGATAAAGATGCGTCGTTCCAGAACCAATCGAACAATGCGCCATCTATGCTCTCCGAGGGTTCAGCTACGTAATAAAATCGCCGCATGTCCGGAGGAGTCGGCAGAGGTCTTATACCCTTGTCTTCCTCAGCTTCCCAACTGTTATCGGTGTCAACTATGCGTTCTGCTTCTGTATCGCCTCCGAGTACGAATGCCGTTCTATCGCTGATTTGAGCAAGTGGAGAGAGCGCGCCAAAGTTCCATACTGTCGCGGCGAGCTCATTTCGCCCGGGATGCAAGAATGGCGTCAGGTCGTATGTTTCGTATTTCCAATGCGCCAGATCACTTAGTGCGGGACCGCGGCCAATCTCATGTTGGTTAATGCAGAGAAGGAACTGGTTATCGGCGCTGACGTGGACAACAAAGTGTTCGGGAACCTGGGTAATCTCAAACGCCTTCCTGAAATGCAAAACAACGCTATCTCGTTGTGGTGCGTTGGGTGCGGTGATCCATTGCGCCTTCCAGAGCCCCCTCCGAATTTCGGCGGGGACCTGGGGCAATGCGCTCGTGACATACGCCAACTGCAGGACGAAAGAGGTGAACACAAGGAATTTGATTTTCATTGGTTCTCGTTCGTATCACGCTGAAATTCCCACGTGTTTGGCACTTCTACATACGACCGATCAAGAGCTGCAACGGAAGGACAGCCGAGCAACCGAAGAGTCCTGTCAGTGTCGGCCCTTAGAATCTCAAGCGCCCGTGTGACGCCCGCTTCTCCGGCGGCAGCGAGTCCGTAGGCATAGGCGCGGCCAATGAGAACGGCGCGTGCACCGAGACAAATAGCTTTCACGATATCGCTTCCTCGACGGACTCCTCCATCCATGAGGAC
>QHYL01000326.1 GCA_003224105.1 Acidobacteriota bacterium
GCGCGCCTTCAAGATTGCAAAATTTCAGGTCGCAGAAAAAATGCTCATCGAATTGCCTCCGGCGCTGCAACACGTCGCGCTGGTTGTGGTGGACGGCCCCTTTACCGCATTCGATCCCTATGGGAGCTCGGGGCTGTCCCTTTTTGGCTCGGCGAAGAATACAAATCACTGGACAACTACGGATCCTGACGAGGCGATCCCGGAGCCGTATGCTGCAATCCTGAACGAACCAGAATTCCGGCCAGCGCGTTTCACGCGGTTTGAAGCTATGCGGAGAGATTGCTGCGAATCCGTGCCGGGGGCGAAAGACGCGAAGTACATCGGCTCGCGCTTCACTATCCGCGTTGTCGAGGATGCTCCGGAAAGCGATCGCCGCATTCTCTATCTCAAAGAGAGCGGGCCCGGAGAGATTCACATTTTTTCGGGCAAAGTGGTGAGCGCCGTGAAGGCGGCGCGCCTGGTCTGTGAAAGGATCGGACACAATGGCTGAGGGGCCAGCGTATGTAGTTCTCGGGCGCGGCCGCTGGGCGCAAAAGCTGCAGCCGATCATTGCTGGAGAGGGAAGAACCGTCGCGATGATTACGAAGACGCGGCAGCGGCAGTCAGAAACCGAATCGAGCTATGTATCTCGCCTCGCGGAGGCGATGAAAACCAGTCGAGGACAAATTGCCTGGCTGTGCGTTTCGCCGGGGCCGGATGTGTCCCTGATGATTCAGGCGGCGCTCGAAGCGGGTTTACACGTCATTGCGGAGAAGCCGTGGTATGGTTCGGCAGAGGATACGGAGCGTTTGCAAGCGCTGGCTCGCACGCGACGCCGCTTGATTGGCGTGCATTTCGAATATCTGGTTCACGGCGAGGTTGAGAAATGGAAAAGCAGTTTTTGTCCCGGTTCCGAGCTGCGCTTTGGCGGGCATTTCTTCCTTAGCCGCGCAGACCATTTAGGACTTCCCGCCATCGAAAATCTGGGGTGCCATCTGCTTTCGATTCGGGAGTTTGCTGTGCCTGGTTCGGAAGTTGCGCAAGTGCTATGCGCCTACGAAAGCCCCGATGAACGCGTCGTTTGGCTGGAACGAAAAGGGAAACGGATTGCAACTATCGATCTGCTTCAAGGGAGCGAGCGCATCATTCAGGGATTCATGAAAAAAGTAGAGGCTGCGCTGGATGGCGCGGCCTTTCCCTTTGATTTGGATTTTGCGTTGCGCGTCGAGAATCAACTCAACTCGCTTAAGGCACGGAGTCCTGGGTAGGTCGCTCAACCTTTCTTGGCTTTGGCCTCTGCCCGCACTTCAACGCCATTGGCTTTCGCTGGCATGCTCATTTGCAGGCGGCGTTCGTTCTTTGGTTCACGCCAGTTGACCTGCGGGAGCATCAACGAAGCGTCCACACGGTCCCGGTACCTGATCGCGATGTTCATCAGCGAGTCGAGCAGGGAATCCGAAAGATAGTGCGGCTGCAAGCCAAGGTCGATCAGCTTCGAATGCTTCGCGTTGTAGTAGTGCTGCTCGGCTTCGACGCGCGGATCGGGTATGTGGTCGACTTCGACTGTGACGCCCATTTTCTTCGCGGCAGCGTCGATTAACCGCGCCAAATCCATAATCGAGAATTGCTCGGTGAACTGGTTGTAAACGCGGCATTCGCCCTTTGCCGCGGGATTGTGGCAGGCAATCTCAATGCAGCGAACGGTGTCGCGAATGTCCAGAAAGCCGCGGGTCTGTCCGCCTTTTCCGTAGACCGTTAGAGGCTGCCCAATGACCGCCTGCACACAAAAGCGGTTTAGCACCGTGCCGAAAACGTCGTCATAATCAAACCGATTGATTAACGCTTCGTCGAGGGCCGTTTCATCCGTCATTGTTCCGTACACCACGCCTTGATTGAGGTCTGTCGCGCGGATTCCCCAAATTTTGCAAGTGAACATGATGTTGTGGCTGTCATGCACTTTGGAGAGGTGATAGAAGGAACCGGGCTGCTTGGGGAAAGGCACGGTGTCGCGGCGTCCGTTGTGCTCGACGGTGATGTAGCCTTCTTCGATGTCAATGTTGGGCGTGCCGTATTCGCCCATGGTGCCAAGCTTGACGAGGTGGCAATCGGGCAGGAACTCCCGCATGGCGAAGAGCACGTTCAGCGTGCCGACGACGTTGTTCACCTGGGTAAACACCGCGTGTTTGCGGTCAATCATCGAGTACGGAGCGGAACGCTGTTCGGCGAAGTGGACAATGGCTTCCGGTTCGAAGGACTTGAACGACGAAGACAGAAAATCGTAGTCACAGATGTCGCCGACGAACATCTCTATGGTTTTGCCCGTCAGGTTTTGCCACACGCGCAGACGGTCGGTCAGCGGGTGAATCGGCGTGAGCGTTTGCGCCCCCAGTTCGTGATCCCACGACCGGCGCACATAATTATCCATAATGGCGACAGAATGGCCCTGCTGCGACAAATAGAGCGCTGTCGCCCAACCGCAATAGCCGTCCCCACCGAGCACGGCAATCTTCATGAACCCTCCTCAAGGTTGCGTATCGTCCCAATGACTACCGAGATGTCCAGGCAATTGGCCCCGGAAACGACGTAAGGGCTGCGCGGCGCCTGACAAAAAGCGCGAGAAATGAACCACTTCGACCGGGACTTCTTTTTTTACCTGCATATTGCGCGCTTTGCAAGCGGCTTTTTGCCTGCAGGACCCAAAAAATGTAATTCATGGCCTGACTGTTGCGCGCGTGGTCCTGCATAGTGAGATTCGGCGGCATGCCGCGCAGTTTCGAGTGGATGGTTCGTAAGCACCAGTTTCCCGCCGCTTGAGGCCACGAGCGTTAGCCCGTCCCGTCCGACAAGGCTTTCAAACTCGCCAAGGCGTTCTGCGTATGCCAGCAAGTAATAGCGCTGTGGCTCGGTCCAGAGTTGCTTGAACCTTGCATCGTCAATGAACACATCGGGCGAACCGGGCGCGTAGGAGCCGTATTCCAGATTAAAGTAGTGCCCGTTTAGAATAAGAGCATCGCGGTTGGTGTAGAAGGTGACGGACGAAAACGCGTAGTAGCCGCGATTGTTGATGAGTGTGCCAGGCGGTGACTTCAAGATGGCTTCGGCCAGCGGACGCGATCCCAAAAACGGGTCGAATACGACGAGCGCCAGCCGTGCAGCGTGGAAAAACACAATCATCATGAGTGCGGCGGACAAAAACGCGCGCTGCCCCACCCAACGGAACGTGCCCACCGCGCCAGCGAGAAACGCGAGCGACGCCACGACCAGCGGCAGGCGCAAATAGGCGAAGGAGTCGAAAGTAAGATCCATCATGTGGCCGAGCGAAAGTGTGTAAGCGCTGGGATGGTGGCCCAGCGCCTGCGAAATATCACCGGGAGCGGGTACATGGCGGACAGCAACAAAAATCCCGAAGGTCGTGATTGCCGCGAGAAGCGCTATGGCGCACAGAACCCGCGTTCCGCGACGAATCCAATCTCCGCCAATCGCCATCGCGGAACCGAGCAGCAGCGCCAAGGCCGGGTAGCAAGGCATCGAGTAGTATTCCTGCGTCGTCGAGAATGTGAAGAAAACGAGGATGAAGCCTGTCCAGCAGAGAGCGAGCAATCGTGCTCGGCCCTCGCGGTCCAACGGCTTGTAGGAAAGTCTCGCGACAGCGGGGAAATAGACGCCCCAGGGAAACAGCCACAGGAAGTGAAACAGCCAGAACCACAGGCGGGGGACGGTGTTGTAGTCGCGCGGGTAGCGCAGGTTCAGGAAGCGCAAAAGCTGCTCGTTGATGAAATAGAACCAAAGGAAACCGTGATATTCTCCCGGGCCGCTGTGAAGAGAAAACGAGAAGTAAGGAGGATTTCTAAGCGTGGCGAGGACGTGCCATGGCGCAGCGATGAGCAGCATGATGAAGAGACCGCTGATGGGCCGCAATCGCTGCCAAGTGCGCCGCAAGAAGAATTGTTTGGTCAGGAATAGATAAATCACGGCAGCGGCGATTGGAAACGCAAGCGCGACGAGGCTCTTTAGAAGTAGTCCCGAGCCGAGGGTGGCGGCCAGCATAAAGGCCCAGAACCGAGGATGTGGTTCCTCCTCGTCGAGTGCGCGCAGAAACGCCCACAACGCCAGCGTAATCGTGAAAGTCAGCATGACGTCGGGAATCAGGATTCGCGTAAACAAAAAGAGTCCGACGCAAGTGCCCATGCATAAGCCCGCGTAGAGCCCGGCGCGCCTGCCAAACGCCCAAGCTCCGAAAGCGGCGGTGAGCCACGCCAGGGCCATCACCGAAAGAGCGAAGGGGACCCGCGCCACCCAGTCGTGAACGCCGAAAACTTTGAAGAAAATAGCAATGATCCAGTAGGTAAGCGGCGCCTTTTCGAGATAGAGGACGCCATCGAGCCGGGCGGTGACCCAGTCGCCGGAAGTCAACATGTTTCGCGCAATTTGAGCCTGCACGGCGTCCACGTCGTCCATTAAAGAGGGCGGAGAAACGATGCAGCCCAGATAAATGATTGCGGAAACCAGCAGGACGGTCAGGTAGACACGCCAGCTTTGGCTTGTAATGAAACTCTCGGCGTCTCTGAGAACGCCGCCTGAATTCGCCATTTTTTCATCCATAGAAAGAGGATCAGCAGACCCCACAAGTGATATCCAACATTGGCTTTCCGCTCCAGATGGAGCCGAAGGAATCTTTCGACAACATCCGAACGAAAAACGTCGCCGTACTCCCTCGCCCCATAATGCAGAGCATCCGTCAAAAGCGGAAGCAGCGGGCCGCGCAGCCATTCATGCGCCGGAATATCGAAGCCGGTTTTGGGGCGTTGCAGGATGGCTTGCGGCAGCTTGTCTTTCATCAATTCCTTCAAGATCACTTTTTGCTGAGCGCCACGAATCTTTAGCGAAGCGGGAAGCCTGGCGGCGAACTCGACGATGCGATGGTCCAGGAACGGGGGCCGCACTTCCACCGAATGCGCCATGCTCATGCGGTCGCTCTTCGTCAGGATATCGTCCGCGAGATAGTATTTTTGGTCGAGCCACAAGTAAGGCGCCAGATCGTCCGAGGTGTGAGGCAGTCCCTCCAATTCCATAAGAACTCGTTTCAGCGTGGGGGGCAGTGGCTGGGTGACCAGCGCTCTCTTTTCGGTGTCAGAAAAAGTCCCGTTCCAGTAGACGTGTGCGCGGGCGGGCGACATCAGCGCGCCTTCCAGAAAGCGCTTCACTTTGTATTCGAGGCTGATTTTATTGTCAGACACCGGCCAATAATGAACGGCTCTGAGAGCGACGCGCAAAAGGGAGCGTGGCAACATGCGGGCTTTGTTTGCGAGGCGATTGGCGCGGTAAGTCAAATACCCGCCAAAAAGTTCATCTGCGCCTTCGCCGCTCAAAGCCACAGTGGTTTTCGTTTTGCAGAGTTTTGACAGAAACCACACAGGCAGGGCGCCCGCGTCGGCGCTGGGCTCGTCCGAGTAGTGGGCGAATTCCTCAATCGCTCCGCGCAAGTCTTCCGCTGGCGTCAAATCCAATTCCGTATGATCAGTTTCGTATTGCTTTACCGCGCGATGGATGTATTCCGTTTCGTCAAAGCTGCGCCCGCGAAACGAAATGGAGAAAGTCTTCAGCTGCGAGGTGGAAGCCTTTGCGGCGTAGTGGAGAATCGTGGTCGAATCAATCCCGCCACTGAGCCAAACGCCCAAAGGAACGTCCGAGATCAAATGCTCTCGGACTGCATCCTGCATCAAGACGTCAAGTTCTTCTTTCGCAGATTCGAGGGTGTACGTGTTGGAAACTCCAAACGGCAGACGCCAATAGGAACCGGTGGAAACCTCGCCGTCTTGCCATTCCAGCCAATCTCCTGGCGCGAGTTTTTCGATGCCGTCCACCAGCGTCCACGGAGAGGGGATGTAGTTCAGCGCGAGATAGCAATCGAGCCCGGCGAGGCTCAGGCGGCGGTCAATCTCGGGGTGAACAAACAGGGCTTTCAGCTCGGACGCGAAGAATAGTTCTTCTTCCTGGCGTGCGATGTACAGCGGCTTGATGCCCATGCGGTCGCGCGCCAGGACAATGCGCTTCCGGGACTTGCTCCACAGCGCAACCGCGAACATGCCGCGAAGTTTTGCAAAGCAAGCCTTGTCCCATTGCAGGAAGGCGCGCAGCACGGTTTCCGTGTCCGAGTGGGATTGGAAACGATGGCCCAAATTTTCCAGCTCGGCGCGCAATTCGAGGTGATTGTAAATCTCGCCGTTGAAGACAATCCCGCCATCTCCATCCTCGGTGAAAATGGGCTGGTTGCCCTGCTCGAGGTCGATGATTTTCAGGCGCGCTCCCCCGAAGGAAAAGAGATTCGAGTGGAAAAAACCCTGTTGGTCGGGCCCGCGGTGAATCAGCGTAGCGGTCGCTTGCCGGATTCTTTCCGGCGGCGCGCTCCAGTTTTTTGTGGTGAAGCCGGCAATCCCGCACAACGCTCGCCACCCCTCCGTCTTACGCGACGTTTTTGCGAAATGTTACTGGGAATTCAGGGAAATGCACCCTGTAGAAGTTTATCCGGTGTGCCAGCCACACCGCAATGCAAGACTCCGCAATCGAGTCGTTTTGAAACAAGCTGGCCCGGTCCTTGCTAATGAGGGAACTGCGAAAAGTCAGCGGGCAACGCTTGCAAACGTGTGAATGAGCGCGCTGACACCATTCCACATAATCTGCACGCCAATACAAACCAGCAGAAATGACGAGAGCCGCAGGATGATGCCCATCCCGCTTTCTCCTACGGCGGCGGCCAGGCGGTCGGCAAAACCGTAGCAAATGTAAATGCTGGCTGCGACGATTGCCGAGCCAACTACCGTTGCGAGTATGGAGAGCAAATTGGCCCCGAGATGGTGAGGCAGGTTGGCGCCCAGTGTGATGGCGACGGAGATCGAGCCGGGGCCCACCGTAAGCGGCAAGGTCAAGGGATAGAACGCATTACGGAAAATGTCTTGCAGATCGATTTTTTCCTGCACCTCGCGTCCCCGGTCGGGCTCTTCTTTCTGCTTCAGCATGGCCCAGCCGTTGGAAATCACCACCAGGCCGCCGCCAACCTGGACCACGGGTATGGAAATGCCGAAAAAGTTCAGTATGTGCGTTCCCACGAGAAAAGAAGAGACGAGCAGGACAAAACTGTTTACGGCCACCTGGCGCGCCAGAGCCCTTCGCGCCGAAGTCGGATAGTCGCGGGTCAGCGAAAGAAACACGGGGCTGCCGCCGAGCGGATTCACAATGGGGAAGAGCGCGCTCAGGATGAGCAACAGGTTTTTGGCGGTTTCGAGCAATGGTCCCCCGGGGCGGAAAGTATAGCCGAGAGAAAAGAGGAGCCAAAGAATGCAAATTACCGCGAGCCTTGAATGATCTGGTAGAACAAATCGATTTCCTTGGGTTCGCCGTAAAAGGTGGCATTCCATGTCCCTCGGAAAACCAGGCAGGAAACAGAAACCCATTTGTCCTTGATGACAGACGTCCTCATGCAGACTGCCTTCTTCTCGCCAGATCCTTTTTCGAAAGGCCCTTTCGTTTCTCCGCCTCCGCTGGCGAGGTATGTCCAATATATGCTGGCGAACGACTGATACGCGGAATCCTCCTCTGCTTCATTTTTCGGCGGATTCCTGACCGGCCAGAATGCGACCAAGGTACTCGATGGAATTTTGGCAAAAACAGTTGGGGAAAGCTTTGAAAGGATAATGTGGTCTCCCTCGAGCCGACCATACCACCGCAAGGGCATAGTCAGAGATCTGCCGCCATAATTAATAGAATTGCCGTATCGCAGATGCGACCATCCGGTTACGAGCAGCGGGCCCAAAGAGATAAGCAAGGACACCACAAGGCCCGACACTGGGAATATCAGTTTCTTTGAGAGTTTCACTGACAAGTCTTCTTAGTCTAAGGCAAGGCTGCGTCGTGGTGGAGCCTTCCCGAATGGGCGGCGACCCACCGCGAAGGAACAGTGCAGCTTTATGGTTGTTAGAACGTGATCTTGGCGCCGATCTGGATTTGGCGTTGCGCAATTAGAGAATTGCTCGACTGCGTGGGAACGCCAAAGTGTGAGTTAAAGTTCAAGTTTGTTCCCGCGATCGTGAACATCTGCGTGTCAACCGAGGTGAAGTTGTCATGATTGAAGAGGTTGAACGCGTCTCCGCTGAGCATGAGCTTCCAGGACTCCCAGATTTTGAACTCCTTCGCTATGCGCAGGTCAACGTTGACGGTGCGGGGCATCTGAAATGAGTTGGCTCCAAGGAAGGGCACACGAGTCGTGCCGCCGTCGTCAAGGGAGTTGCCAGTGGCGCCTTGCGGGGCGACGTAGGTCACGCCGTTTATGGTTTGCGAGGGCGCACTGCCCGAGACTGCTGGGGTGAAAGGAGCCCCGGAAGAGGCAATAATCAGCGGCGAAACGGTAAAGCCGTTCGCCAAATAGCCTAGCCACCGATTCCCGCCACGGTAATAGTTCGGGCTCCATATAGCGGCGAACGAGAACCGGTCACGAATGTCGAAATTCGAGCGACTATATTCGCCTTGAAGATCAAAAGGGTTCAAAACATTGTTGGTGGCCGTGAACGTCTGGGAAGCCTGGCCAAAATCATTGGCCCGTGACCAAGTGAAGGAAGATTGAATCTGAAAGCTTTGGTAGAAGCGGCGATTTAAGGCAACCACGAGCGCATTGTAGTTGGACTTCACGGAGTAGGAGATTTCGGTGATGGCCTGAACAGTGTTATTCGGGCGCTTTGTGCCAGTTAGAGTGTTGGGCACTCCGAAGAACGGAACCGTAACCTGCTGCCCGCCGAAGGGGCCCCCAACCACGGTGTAAGCCGTAGTTAACGTGGGAGCAGCCAGATTGGTATCCACGAATCGTGGCAAGCGGCGGCCAAGGCTGCCGACGTAAGAAACGGAGACGGCGGTATTCTTGGCGACCTCGCGCTCCACCACGAGATCGTATTCATGAATGATGGGGAGTCGCGAATTGGGAGCGAACTGGATGATGTTTAGTCCTGGAGGCGCCGCACCAGCAGACAACACGTTGGGATACAGGGGTGAAGTTGCGGAGGGATTGATAGTGGTAGTGCTTTGGCCCGAAGGCAATCCAGTGTTGGCGATGGCATTGAAGATCGTGGAGTTGATGATGCGACCGTAATAGATGCCGTAGCCGCCGCGGAGAATGGTTTTGCTGTTGCCAAAAATATCCCAAGCGGCGCCCACTCGTGGGCCAAAGTCGTGGCGGTCGTGCGGGAAGGAATTAGAAAGTGGAAACGCGGGGTTGGGAATCTGAGGATCTGGCAGAAGCTCCGCATCCCAGCGTAGTCCAAGGTTGAGGGTTAAGCGCGGACGAATCCGCCAGTCATCCTGTACGAAGAAAGCCAAGTCATTGGTGTGGAAGCTGAATCCGGGCGTGCCTAACCCCTGAGTAAAACTGGTATAACAAGGCACCGGCGCAGTAATGGGGCCGCAAAACGGCTCATGTCCTGCGGAATTGGCAACAAAATCGCTGATCCAGTCCACGCGAGTGCTGTAAGAATAGGCTCCAAATCCTGAGAAAAGGTTGATCTCATTGTCGTGAACGCGATTGAAATCAACTCCAAACTTGAACAGATGCGTGTTGTGGGTCCAGGCCAGGGTATCAGCAACCTGATTGCGGCGCTCGTCCGGGAAGGCGGTGCGGTTCAAGAAGTTGGGCATGCCGAAAACCCAGCCCCCGACGCCGTTGATGGTAACCTGCGGTGAAAACCCAAGCGCTGAAACCGGTTCGCCCGACAGAGGAGGCTGTCCATTCTCGAACTCAAAGTCGCGGCCATATTGATACCGTAGTTCATTTGTGATTCTCGGGCTGATCGTGGAAATCAGACGGGCGATGCCCCAGTCGCTCTTCACATAGTCGTTGCCGAAGCTCTCGATTCCGCGGCTCACAACCGCAGCACTCTGGATACCTTCAGGGGAGTTCCAGCGGAGCCGGTTATACGTGAACGAGGCGTGATGCTTAGAGTTGATGTTCCAATCGATCTTGGGCAAAAGAATGAGTTGATCGCCGCGCCGGCCAACCGTGCCCGTGAGGCTTGTCTGCAAGGCAAGCGCTGCATTGACGTCAGTGGCATTCCCGGGTAAAACGCCGCGATTCGTTAGCATAGTGGTCTCGGCTGGGCTAAGGGGAGCAAAGATCGCGCCAAGCGTTCCCGAGTTGGCCACCGCCGGAAAGGGACGCAGTTGCTGGTCGGCACTGAAAAACCAGAAGAGCTTGTCTTTGATTATCGCACCACCGATGCCTCCGCCAAATTGGTGGCGCTTGTCCTCCGGGAGAAAAGGCACGAGGGTGCCGTTGACAAGATGCTTCTGAAATGGATTGATAGCGCCGAAATCCGTGCTACGCAAATACCAAAACGCATCGCCGTGGATTTGGTTAGAGCCACTTTTGGTCACGGCATTAACGACACCCCCGGCGGCGCGGCCGTATTCAGCCGAATAATTCGAAGTATTAATTTGAAATTCCTGTACAGAGGCCTCGCTTGTGGAATAGCTAATGCGCGTACGGCCGCGTTCCTCGCTAAAAAACGCCTGGTTGTTGTCCGCACCATCCACGGTGTTGTTGTTCAACAGACCAGAAATGCCGCGGAAGCTGACTAGGCCAAATCCGCCATCGGGCGTGGCGCCTGGTGTTCCCAAGGCAAAGAAGGACCAACGCCTGCCGTTGATCGGAAGATTTTCGATTGTCGTGGAATTGATGTTGGTGGAGAAATCGGCGCGGTCTGTCACGATAACGGGCGCCTCCGCCGTGGCGACCACCGTCTCAGCCTGTGCTTGAACGCCGAGGGTGGCGCCAACAGAAGTGACGCGGCCAACCTCTACGGTAATACTAGTTGCTTTGTAACCCGCAAAGCCCTTGGCGGAAATCTCGAGGGAATAGGTACCCGGCTGCAGATGCCTGACGAGGTACCACCCGATGCTGTCGGTAGTCGCGGTGACAGTGCCCCCTGTGCCGAGGTTGCGCGCAGTGACGTTCGCCCCAGGGACGATGGCCCCGGAGGGATCAGTCACGACACCTCCGATGGCTCCGTCCGTGGTGGACTGCGCAAGCAAATCCGAACTAAACACGAGCAAGGCCATTAGCATAACGGCGAAAGCGGCAAGGGTCCTGATGATCGAGCGTTCGATCTCATTCTTCCTCATGAACTTTCCTCCTAAAAAATTCGCGCGGCGAATTTGGCATGCGTGCGCACACCTAAGGCGTTCCCGGGGCAATAGGGCGGCTTCTGTCTGGGTCAAAGTGATGACCACGCGCACCGGCCGTCGACTCAAAAAAACTCTGTAGGTGCCTTATCTTCTATCACAAGGGTGAGGTAGAGAGAAAGGTATGGCCTGTGGAAAATTTGCGCTCCCAGCATCTGCGCATTTGATGGACGCACACACCCCACACTACCGTTCGGTACAACCAAGTGAAAAAGTAGCAGGAGAATTTTGCCAACCCATGAATGCTTGTGACAGCTTGATTACGGAATGGGCGATTCCTTAGGATTGCCTTGCGCAGGTGCGTGGAGTAGAGTCTCGGTTCCGTAAACGGGGCAGAGGAATGGCAGAGGCAAGAGGCGCCAGGAACAAAATCAAACCAGGACAAAAAGAGAGCGTTCGGCCGCTGATCTCGGCGGGCCGCATACAAAAAAGAATCCGCGCGCTCGCGAAGGAGATTCGAAGGGATTTCCCCGGTGACCGCCTGCACCTGGTAAGCGTTTTGAAAGGCGGCGTTTTTTTTCTGACCGACCTCGCGCGAAGTATTCCGGGAGAAGTTTCCTTCGATTTTATTGCCGTATCTAGTTACGGGCAGAACACACACACTTCGGGACAGGTGCGCCTCACGCGCGACCTCGACTCCAGCATCGAAGGCAGAACCGTAATCGTCGTAGAGGACATTCTGGATACGGGCATGACGCTGCAATATCTCTTGCGGCTTTTTCAGCAGCGCAAGCCCAAGCACTTGCGAGTGGCGGTTTTATTGGACAAACCGGAGCGCCGCATCGCCGCGGTGCGCGCCGACTACGTTGGCTTCACGATTCCCAACGAATTTGTCGTGGGATACGGCCTGGACTATTCCGAGCGCTATCGTAATTTGCCCTACGTTGGAATTCTCACGCTTGGCAGCGCTGCAGGGCGCGAAAGTACGGAATAGGGGATTCCCGAAAAGCTTCCTGTTGACAGGATTCGGTTGATGGATCACCCAGACCAATAAGGACCATCATTTAGTAATCGTGGAATGGCGTCCAATTAGATGCGCTTCCGCCACCTGCTATACTAATTCGAGTCCATGAACCCAACCGATTCAAATATTGCAACCGCCGCCCTAAACGGCGGCCCGGAAATCTCCGCCGAAGTGCTGGCCACGCTCGCTGAAATCGGCGAGGAAGTGAACGCTTCTCTGGAGTTGGATGAAGTATTGGCTCGCGCGGCGGCGCTCATCAAGCGGCATATTGATTACGAAATCTTCGGCGTGCTGATGATTGAGGGCGACGGAAGCTATCTTCGGCATCGCTTCGCCATCGGCTATCCCAGGGAACTTGCGGAGAATTTGCGAATTCCCATGGGACAGGGCATTACCGGAACCGCTGCAGCCACTAGCCACTCCGTCCGCGTAAGCGACACCTCGAAAGATCCCCATTATATCAATGCCATCGATAGCGTTCGGTCGGAACTGGCAGTGCCGCTGATCGTGCGGGGGAAAGTCGTCGGCGTGTTGGACATTCAGAGCCGCCATCTCGACTACTTCACTCGTGACCAGCAAAATATTCTGACGCTCCTAGGAAGCAGGCTGGCGATTGCCATCGAAAATGCGCGCCTTTTCGAGAGAGTCAAGGAGCAAGCCGACACTTTGCTTTTGCTAAGCGAGGTGGGCCGCGAAACGAGCGCGATTCTTGACGTCGAAGAACTGCTCCGGCGCGCCGCGGAGCAAACCAAACGAGTGATTGATTATCAGATTTTGAGCATCATGCTCTACGATGAAGAGCAAAAGGTCTTCCGCCACCGCGTGGACGTGAAACAAGGGCAGAGTGTGCAGGGCAAACTGCGCTCAGGGGCGACCGAGGGCATCGTAGGAGCCGCGGCAACCCTCAAGGAACCGGTTTTGGTGCCCGACGTCACCGTCGATTCGCGCTACATCATGGTTAATCCAGAAACCCGGTCAGAACTGGCGATTCCCATGATGCACCAAGGCAAGGTCATTGGCGTTTTGGATCTCGAGAGCCCAACGCCGAATTATTTCACCCAGGATCACGTCCAGACTCTTTCGATCCTTGCGGCGAATCTCGCCGTTTCGTTGGAGAACGCGCGGCTGTACGAACAACTTGCGAAAGAAGAAGCGCGGCTCGAGCGCGACCTGCAAGCGGCAAAGAGAATTCAAGGCGCGTTGCTGAGACCCGTGCCGACAGAGGACTATGGCGTCGACATCGCCGCGCGGTACTTGTCGGCTCGCGAAGTGTGCGGCGATTTGTACGAGTTCTTGCGTTACGGCCCGCAGCAACTGGGCATTGCGCTTGGCGACGTGAGCGGAAAGGGCACCGCTGCGGCTTTGTATGGCGCCGTGGCGATCGGAATTATGCGCAGCCTCGCGCCACAAAAACTGCAGCCCGCCGAAATGCTGAAGCAAATGAATCAGCTCGTGGGTGAGCGGCGCATCGAGGGGCGGTTCATGACCGCATGTTTTGCAACATGGCAAAAGGGCCGTCAAAAACTGCGCGTTGCCAATGCCGGGCAGTCACAGCCTTTGCTGTACAAGGACAACCGTTGCGGCAAAATCGAATTGACGGGCTTTCCGCTGGGAATTTATGAAGACGTGACCTACGACGAGTGGGGAGTTACGCTGGAGCCGGGCAACATTCTTGTGTTTCATTCCGACGGCATCGCCGAAACCGCCAATAGCGAGGGCCAGTTCTTCGGCAACACCAGGTTGCGCGAGGTCATTGAAAGACACCACGAGATCACGGCAGCGGAGTTGGCCGACAGGATTCTCAACGAAGTGGATTGGTTTTCTCAAAGCGCGCCACTGTCCGACGACCGCACATTGGTGGTAATGAAAGTCCGATGAGTCATTCGAATTCCGGTCCTTCCCGCAAATTGAGATTTATTGATCCGGTTGCCTTCACACCGCATTTTGCGTGGAAGAAAGCCCTCTCGCAGACCGGGGAGCAGGTTTTTTGCGAAGGCGTGCCGTTGGTGTCGGTGGCCGAGAAGTTTGCAACGCCGACCTATTTGTACAGCGGCGCTGCTATTGCGGACGCCTACCAGGAGTTTCAAGGCGGTTTGCGCGATGTGGGTTACACGATTTGTTTTGCGGTGAAGTCCAACGGCAATCTCTCCATCTTGAAGCGCTTGGCTGAATTGGGAAGCGGCTTCGACATCGTGTCGGGCGGCGAGTTGCGGCTCTTGCAAGGTATAGGTGTTCCCGGGAATCGCATTGTTTTCTCTGGAGTGGGGAAGAGCCGGGAGGAGATTCGCGAGGCGCTGAAATATCGGATTGCAACGCAAAGCGAACCCGGGATTTTGCTTTTCAACGTGGAATCCGAGGCGGAACTGGAGATCCTGAACCAGGAAGCCGGGCGAATTGTGGATAAGGGCGCAAAACCACCCGCAACGGCCATCCGCGTAAACCCTGACGTGCTCGCCGGTGGCCACCCGCACATTGCCACCGGACGGCACGAACATAAGTTCGGCCTGGATTGGAAGGAAGCAAAGCGGCTGTACCTGGCGCACCGGCACTCCAAATGGATTCGCTGGGAAGGACTCAGCGCGCACATCGGCTCCCAGATTACAACCTTGGATCCGTTCCGCCGCGCGGTAAAACGCTTGGTGGGATACGTTGAAGAACTGAAGGCGCAAGGGATTGCGCTGCGGTATCTCGACGTCGGTGGCGGTCTGGGAGTTCGTTATTCCGACCAAAAGCCGCCGAAGCGGACGGAATACGCCAAACTCATCAAAGAACTTGCGCGCGGGACCAATGTCGAAATTCTATTGGAGCCCGGGCGTTCGATTATCGCGCAATCTGCCGTGCTGCTCACGCGGGTGGCCTACACGAAAACGAATCGCGGCAAGCGCTTTGTGATTGTAGACGGAGCCATGAACGATCTGATGCGGCCCTCGCTGTATGGGGCAATTCATCCGATTACCAAAGTGACGCGCGACGAAAAACAGGGAAGTGCCAAACGGCAGCGCGCTGACATTGTGGGGCCGGTTTGCGAAACAGGAGATTGCTTTCTCCATGACTGGCCGCTGGGTGACGTCGGAGCCGGAGACCTGCTTGCCATTTGGGGCGCCGGTGCTTATGGAATGGCGCTCGCTTCCAACTACAATGCGCGATGTCGCCCCGCCGAAGTGCTCGTCGAGGGCGGCACCTTCCGGCTGATTCGGCGGCGAGAGACCCAGGAAGATTTGCAGCGCACGGACGTGCTGGACTCGGGAGCCTCGAAGGCCAATGCAACCTCTTAAATCTACAAGGCTTAAGGCTGGCAAGCGAAGGGCAGCAGACGCCAAAGGGAAATCGCAAGGTAGCTTGCACCGCAAGCTCATTTGGGCCGGAGAGTACTTCATCTAACCAAGCCGCAAGCAAACAGGTGAACCTTAAACCGAAGGGGAAGCTTTGCGCTCAAGCTTCGCCCCATTTCAGCTTGTTGCGCAAGATCTCGAAATATGGTTTCTTCGGCGGCTGAATCAGTTGGAGATGCTCTTTCGCTCGCTGCACACGAAGAATATCCGTTGGCTCCAGCGGAACCCCTCGTTGACCGTCCAGTGTTAAATAGACGGACTCCGCGTCTCCATTCATTTTAATTTCGACTTGGGAATAATCCCGCACGACAACCGGGCGATCCGTGAGCATGTGCGGACAGATGGGCGTGATGACAAAAGCTTCGACCGCCGGATGCACGATGGGGCCGCCCGCGGAGAGCGAATATGCCGTCGAGCCAGTCGGGCTTGAAACGATCAATCCATCCGCCCGGTAACGGCAAACAAAATCGGAGTTGATGTTCAGCTCCAGCTGAATCATGCGGGCCAGCGCGCCTTTATGAATGACCACATCGTTGAGAGCGCTTTGACTTTCGATCACAGAACCAGCGCGCACGAGTTCCGCCTGCAACATCACGCGCTGGCTGATGGAGGAATTCCCGGCAAGCGTCTCTTCGAGCGCTGGATAGAGTTCATCCAAAGTGAAACTCGTGAGAAAGCCCAAGCTGCCCATGTTGATTGGCAAGATGGGAATCCGCCGTGGAGCGGCCAGACGTGCCGCCGCAAGCATCGTGCCGTCGCCGCCCAGGACAAGCAGAAGTTGCGACGCATCCGCAACTGCTGAACGAGGTTGGCCCTTCGATCCGGTTGGCAACGCAGCCACAGTCTCTTCGTCAAGCGCCGTTTTGATGCCGCGGGCTTCAAGCCACTTCAAAAGGGAAGGCACGACCACGGAAAGTTGCTCGCGGCGTGGGCGGGACAGAATTCCTATCGTTTCAAACGCTTTTTCAGTCGCCATGTGCGGTTGCGATTCTACCCGGTTTTTTTTCGCGCATGCAAAAAATACTCCTGATTCCCCTCCGCACCGGGAAGGCGGCTGGGACGAACCTTGAGAAACTTTAGCCCAAGAGAGTTCAGGCTTTTGCGGACAGATAGAACTGCTCTTTCGCGAAGGCATTTTTCCTTTACGATTCCGCCGGGGCCCACTTTGTCGCGAGGCAACTCGAACTGCGGCTTGATAAGGATGACGAATGCAGCGCCTGCCTTTGCGACTTTTGCCGCCGGCTCGATGACCTGCAATGCGGAGATAAACGACACGTCGATCGTGACCAGGTCAACCGGCTCGGGGATATGTTCGTCGGTCAATGCGCGGGCATTTCGTTTGACGGGAATTACGCGCGCATCCTGGCGCAATCTCCAGTCGAGTTGTTCTACGTTGACGTCCACCGCGTAGACGCGCGTTGCTCCCCTTTGCAGAAGACAATCCGTAAAACCGCCATGCGAAGAGCCAATATCCAGGCAGATTTTGCCCGCGGGGCGCGCCGCAAAGTCTTTGAGCGCTCCTTCCAGCTTGAAACCTCCCCGGCTGACATATTTTTGGTGACGGCTGATAATTTTGATTTTTGCATTGCTTGGGAACGGCGTCCCCGCCTTGTCGGCTCGTCTGCCGTCCACCTCCACTTCGCCGGCAAGAATCTGAGCTCCGGCTTTTTCAGGAGATTCGGCAAGGCCGCGTTCAACGAGAAGAAGGTCGAGGCGCTGCCGAAGTGGCTTTGGCTTCATAGGGGACCGGAAGTTTACGTTCTGCGCAGAACCAGGTATTCGGCAATCTCCCGAAGGCGCGCGGCACGTTCGGCGTAAGGCGAAAGCTCACTGATAGCTTTCGTGGCGAGTTCGCGGGCAATTTCATGCGAGCGCTCAAGCCCGTACATGGCGGGATAAGTCGCCTTTTGCTGCGCTAAATCCTTGCCGGCGGTCTTGCCAAGAGCAGCCGAAGACTCTTCTACATCGAGAATATCGTCCGTGACCTGGAAGGCCCAGCCAATCGTCTCGCCAAAGCGCCGCAATCGCGCGACGTCATCAGGAGGCGCACCGGCGCAAAGCGCCCCTGCGGTGACGGACGCTCGGATCAACGCAGCGGTCTTGGAGCGGTGAATGTATTCGAGCGTCTTTGCATCAACAGGCTTCCTCTCGGCCTCAATGTCCGCAACCTGCCCGCCGACCATTCCGTTCACCGTGCCGGCGGCGCTTGCAATCTCGCTCAGCATTGCAACACGCCGTTCCGGGGGCACCGGCGCGGCGCCGATGGTTTCAAAGGCCAGAGTCAATAGACCATCGCCCGCGAGGATGGCGATCGCTTCCCCAAACTTTTTGTGGCAAGTGGGCTTTCCCCGCCTCAAGTCGTCATTATCCAGCGCCGGCAAATCATCATGGATCAAAGAATAGGTGTGGATAAATTCAATGGCGCAGGCGGAATGGAGGGCGGGCGTCACGTCGGCGGTGAAAATGCGCGCTGACTCCAGACATAGAATGGGGCGCATGCGCTTGCCGCCAGCAAACACGCTATAGCGCATGGCTGTGTGAACCGAAGAGGGCTGCGCGGATTCGGCGGGCAGCAGTCGGTCCAAAGCAGCGTCAACCATGAGCCGGTCTTCTTCAAAAAAGGAAGAAAGTTTCATCGTGGAAGGGAAGTAGGGTGCACCGAGCGCCGGGTCTGGATCACGATTCGCTCTCCCGCTCAGGATCGAAAGGCTCGGCGGCGAGCTTTCCATCCGCTTTTTTGAGAAGGATCTCCACGCGGCCCTCCGCTTCTTCGAGTTGCTTCTGGCATTCGCGCGACAAAGCCACGCCTTCTTCAAACAGCTTCATCGCGTCATCCAATGAGAGCTGGGGGCTTTCCAGTCGCCGCACTACTTCTTCGAGCCGCGCAAGGGAGCGCTCAAAGTCGGGCTTCCTTGGCGCTTCAGGCTTTTTGGGGGCAGGTGTATTCACAAGCAAACCTTATGTCCTCGAACTCGGTTATTTCTGGCAACCGCGGCACCAATAGGTCGATCGTCCGCCCTGCTCGATGCGCTGAATCGCAGCTCCGCAGCGGCGGCAGGGTTCGCCTTCGCGATCGTAGGCGCGCAGAATCTTCTCCAATCCTTGAAACCACCATTGCGAATCACGAAAGTCCGGCGCCGGGTGTAGGCAGCATTCTAAGGCACGTGCGAGAACCGACACAATTGCTTTATGCAGGCGCCGGGCTTCGTCAGGCCTCAACGACTTCGCGCGCCGACGCGGGTCGAGCCGCGCATGCCACAGTGATTCGCAGGAGTAGATGTTCCCCAGCCCCGCGACGCGCGTTTGATCCAGCAGAAAATCTTTCAACGGGCGCACGGAGCCGGCAAGCAACTCTCGGAACGCCGCGACTGTAAAATCCTTCGAAAGAGCGTCGACTCCAAGCGAAACGAGTCCCGAGCTGTCTTCGACCGAATCCCATCCATAAACGCGCCCAAAATGGCGTCGGTCTGCAAATCCCAGCACGCCCTTGCTCAATTCGAACGCGACGTCGACGTGCACTCCACTTTCTTGAACGTTGGCCCGCTGGAGCAACTCCTTTCCATCAGCAAACCAAACAAGTTGCCCATCCAGTCTGAAGTGCAACGTAATCAGTCCGCGGTCCAGCAGGAGAAGTACGTATTTGCCTTTACGCTCTACGCGCTCAATGAGGCGGTTTGTGGCAAACTCCGACAGTCGACGCGCCGCCTGCGGCTTCACCGCGATGGGATGAAAAACGTGGACGCAACGAACGTGCCGGCCCTGAACGAGCGGCCGCAGCGTGCGT
>QHYL01000332.1 GCA_003224105.1 Acidobacteriota bacterium
TGACGCCTTCCCGCAGTTTGTAGTCGAAATGCATTTCCCCGTCTTTGACCTGATCTTCGAAATGCATATTCCGTATCTGGCCGTTGGAAGACTCCGCGATTTCCGTCAGCGCCAAATCGTGAGTTGTGACGACACCAATCGCGCGCCGATTCAAGAGGCTCTTCAACAAACCTTCAGCTCCGATTCTGCGGTCTTTGCTATTGGTTCCTTCCAATAACTCGTCAAAAAGGAACAAGAGGGCCGTCCCTTCCTCGGTGAGCTGGAATACCCGGCGAATCTGGAGAATCTCTGTGTAAAAGCCGGAGCGACCCTGTTGCAGAGAATCCGTCCTTCGAATGCATGTGCCTATGGTCACGGGTGATAGATGAAGAGACTTTCCGCGTATGGGAGCGCCCGCCATGGCCAGCACCGCATTCACGCCAATGGTACGCAAAAGCGTGCTCTTTCCCGACATATTCGAGCCGCTCACCAGCATCACACGCGTATCTTTATCGAGCTGCACGCCGTTGCGGACGCACCTGGTATCTGCGACCAGAGGATGCCCGAGAGCTTCCCCGATAAATGTCCCCGAGGAGTCTTCGACGAAATCAGGAAATGGGTCGGCGGGATGTTCGAACGAATAGGTTGCCAGGGAAAGCAAAGCTTCCATCTCCGCAGCTACGTCGACCCAGGCGCGCATCCTGCCGCGCCAACGAAGGCGCCAGGCTTCGGCGGCGAATCCAACCTGGAGCGTATAGAGAAATGGAATATCGACGAGGTGCGCGAGCAAGCTGTGACGCGCGTCGCTCCAGTAAACGATACGCGCCAATCTTCGAATGATCTGCGATGCCGGTTGCGGATGCTCTTTGAGCGGCGCGCAGAGCTTCTGCAACTGCGGTGACGTGAATGGTTCTTTTTCGAGAAGCTCTAGGATGTTCGCGAAAAGGACAAGGCCTTCCGCATTGCAAGCTACGCCGTCGAGTACGGCTTCCGCTCTTTTCCGCAGCTGCCGTTGAAGAGATGCTTCCAACAACAGGATGAGGAGGAGAGGCCAGACTGCCGAGCTGAAGAAATAATAGACACCGGCGGCGACAGCGGCGGCTGCCAAAGCGAAGGCCAGGCCCCTCCAAATGTTTCCAGGAAGACCGGGGGCCTGCTCGGCCCAACCCACCAGGGACGCCGGATCCAAGCGAACGCGCAAGCTTTCACCCGTGAGCGCAACGCTTTCACGAAGGTCGAGCTTTTGACGAAGTTCGGCCACCACTTCCTGGCGGGCAAGAACCACAGGTTTGGGCGAAGGTCGGCGGAGCCAGTCTGCCAAACGGTTCTCTCCCATAGGAAGGCGCGCCGTCGAAAGCAACTCGAACAAGCTGCCTTTGCCGAAGAGGTCGAGGTCTTCCGCATAAACATGGTCCTCGGCCCGAAATCGATCGCCAGTCTGGCCCGTTCCGGCCCAGCGGTCTTCCATGCGTGCAATTCCCTTGCGGTAATAGTCTGCTGCTGTGGCCGCTCGTGTTTTCGCGCGAAGGATCAGCTCATGCAAGAGCGCCAGGGTCAAATAGACGGCAATGAAAATAAGCATCCAGGAGGAAGGGAATAAATTCCGCGAGAAACATAAATAGGCAAACAACAAGCCGGCGATCACAGCCAGCAACTTCGCGTTCCCGATCTTCTTATGAAGGAGATCCTTGGCCGATAAGGTGTTCAGGTGCGAATCCAGCCTGTTCGAATATTCAAGACGCGGGTCAAGCACGCTTCGCCCTCTCAAAGGAACAGGGAGAGTTTACCCGTTCTTCCCGGTTGCGCGTGGATCAAGAAAACAGGGGAAGATTGACGGTTGCTCCTTCGAGCGCAAGGAGCTTGGCCTTGGTGGCGCGGCCGCCATGGGCGGAAAAACCGCCGGGTTTGCCGCCGGCGGCTGCCACCCGATGGCAGGGGACGATGATCGGGATGGGATTCTTCGCCATAGCCTGTCCGACTTCCTGCGCGGCCCCAGGCTGGCCCACCGCCTTTGCAATTTCGCCGTAAGTGCGGCTCTGTCCCGGAGGAATTTCCCGTATGGCTTTGTAGACCTGGTGGAAGAACGGCGCTACGTTTTCCAAATCTAACGCGACACTGCGAAAATCCTGCACTTCCCCCTGAAGGTGTTTGCGAATTTTCCCAATGACTTCCTCAATTTCCCGCGGAGGCACGCCGGGTTGGCTTGCACCGGATTTGCGCGCGATGCGCGATTCCGTGGCCTGTGGAGTCGCCTCCGGAAGTTGAACGGCAGTGACGACCGCTTGCGAATCAGAATCTGCGGCCGCGCGCCAGGCGATGCCGCACGCACCGAGTGGCGTTTCAAAAACGCAGTAAGCAGCATTCTTCATAAGGAGAACCCTATCTCAAGGGAATCATACTCATCGATGCTGGCGCCGCGCTATCCGTTATTTGACGGCAAACTGAAAATTGAAGGAATCGCCTCTCCCGCACAGGTGTCTTGACAGGAGGAAATTCACGTTGTTAACTCTGCCTCCGCGAGGAGGTTCCCGATGATACCGAAAGCGTGCTTGTTTCGTGCTCTGACTGCGGCCTGCACTCTGGCCGCCGCAATTATTCTTGTGGCTGCGCCGTACACACAGGCGCAAGACCCTTCGCACAAACTCACGGCCATGGACGAGTTCCAAATCCAAATGCCCACCGACCCGCAAATTTCGCCCGACGGAAAGAGAATTGTTTACGTGCGCCGGTTTGCCGATGCGGCGACGGACCGGCGCTATTCGAACCTGTGGATCATCAACGCGGACGGTTCGGACCATCGGCCATTGACCACGGGCAACCATGGCGACTCTTCTCCCAGGTGGTCTCCGGATGGGACGCGCATTGCCTATCTCTCCGACGCAGATGGCAAGCAGCAAATTCATATCCGCTGGATGGATACGGGGCAGACGGCGCGCATCACCAATCTCGACAATTCACCAGACGCCATCAACTGGTCGCCCGATGGCAGAATGCTCTCTTTTTCATCCCTCGTTCCGGGCAAGAGTCCACACCTGGCGGACCTGCCTAGTCCGCCTGCCGGCGCAAAATGGGCCGATCCTCCGGCCGCGTATGACCGCTTGGTCTATCGTTTCAACGGCGTAGGGTATCTCAAGCCGGGCTACGTGCAGGTGTTCGTCGTCAGCGCGGACGGCGGCGCGCCCCGACAAGTCACGAACGGCAATTTCCCCAATGGCGGCAACGAATGGGGCCCAACGCGCGCGGAGTGGACTCCTGACGGCAAGTTCCTGGTTGTTTCCGCGAACCGTCATCCGGAGTCCGATCACGCGTATTTTGATACAGAAGTTTACGAATTCGCCGTCGCCGATGGCGCATTGCGCGCGCTGACGAACCGCAAAGGACCGGACAATTCGCCGGCAGTGTCGCCAAACGGAAAATCGATCGCCTACACCGGTTTTGACGACCGCTTCCAGGGCCACCAAACCACGAAGCTATATCTCATGAACCGCGACGGTACCGGCTCGCACTCCATTTCCGACAAACTCGACCGCGACATCCAGGGGCCGCAATGGGCGCCCGACAATAGCGGCGTCTATTTCCAATACAACGATCAGGGCGACACGAAAATCGGTTTCTGCTCCGCCGACGGAAATTGTAAAAAAATCACGGACCACGTTGCCTCGGCTACCAGCGCTTACGGCGGCGGCTCTTTCTCCCTTGCACACACGGGCCTGATCGCCATGACCTATGGTCGCACGGACGATCCCGGCAACATCGCCATCGTCAACAACGGCGCGATGAAAGTGCTTACGTCGCTGAACGAAGAGCTGCTGGCGCAAAAAAAGCCCGGCCATGTTGAGGAATTTTGGTACGACTCCTCGAAAGACAAGCGCAAAATCCAGGGCTGGATTATTCATCCTCCGGATTTCGACGCCACGAAAAAATATCCGCTCATTCTGGAGATTCACGGCGGGCCGTTCGGCGATTACGGCGACCGCTTTGATTTTGAAAAACAAGTATGGGCTTCGATGGGCTACGTTGTGCTCTATACGAACCCGCGAGGAAGCACGAGTTACGGCGAAGAATTCGCAAATCTAATTCATCACGCATATCCCGGCGACGACTTCGATGACTTAAACAGTGGCGTGGACGCGCTGGTGGCCAAGGGCTACATCGACACGAACAACCTTTTTGTCACTGGCGGCAGCGGCGGCGGCGTGCTTACGTGTTGGACCATCGAGCACACCGAGCGCTTTCGCGCGGCAGCTTCGCTCTATCCGGTCATCAACTGGTATAGCTTCGTGCTGACTTCGGACATTCCGTGGGTTGCGCAATACTGGTTCCCCGGAAATCCCTGGGACAACACTGAGCAGTATATGCAGCGTTCGCTCACCAATCTGGTGGCCAAGGTCAAGACGCCGACGTTGGTCATGACCGGAGAGGCCGACTATCGCACGCCGATTTCGGAGGCGGAGCAGTTTTACGAAGCGCTCAAGCTGCTGAATATTGATACGGTGCTCGTGCGCGTTCCGGAAGAGCCGCACGGCATTGGCCGGCGGCCAAGCCACCACATCGCCAAGATGCTGTATGTCGCAGGTTGGTTCGACCAGCACAAAGCGAAGTAGCGCGACGTTTTGCGCAACAGCGGAATTCGTGCCGTGTAACACGTCATGCAGGCGGGGCTCGCGCTGCCGCAAGGTCAACCGCGAGAACAGAAGGCTGAACCTGCAGAGCGTCGGCGTTTATCTTGCGTTTATATTCTGAGGCTTAGAACTGGTGTGGCTTCGCAGCCTGCCACAAAGACTGCAAGACCCCAAGAGGAATACCCAAGAGGAATACCCAAGAGGAATAAATGATGCGCAATAAATCGCTTTTCATCGGCCTTACAAGTTTGGTTTTGGCAGCATTGTCTTTGTGTGTCGCATCGCACTCGCTCTTTGCGGCGCCCGCGCCCGGCGCTTCCGGCTACAAGGTGATCAAGACCGTCCCGCTTGGCGGCGAGGGCGGGTGGGATTACGTGTATGTGGATAGCAGCGCTCGCCGCGTGTACATCTCGCGGGGAACGCACACCGTGGTCATGAGCGCGGATACCTACGCCGTGGAAGGCGATATTCCTGACACGCAAGGCGTGCACGGAATCGCTATCGCCAGCGACCTTGGCCGTGGATTCACCAGCAACGGCCGCACCGACAACGTCACCATTTTCGACCTGAAGACGTTGAAGCCCATCGGCACCGTCAAGACGGACGCGAACCCGGACGCCATCGCGTACGACCCGGTCAGCAAGCGCGTGTTCACTTTCAATGGACGCGGGAAAAACACCACCGCCATCAACGCTGCGGACGGTACCGTTGCGGGCACTTTGGCGCTGGGCGGGAAGCCGGAATTTGCCGTGGCGGACGGTAAGGGCAGCATTTTCGTGAACAACGAAGATACGTCGGAACTGATTCAAATTGACTCGCAGAAAATCACGGAGACGCACCGCTGGCCGATGGCCCCGTGCAAATCGCCGTCAGGTTTATCCATGGACACCAAGAACCGCCGCCTGTATGCCGTCTGCGATGACAAAGTCTCCGTCGTGATGAACGCCGACACCGGCAAAGTTGTGGCCACACCGGAAATCGGCAACGGCCCGGACGCTGCCGCTTTCGATCCCGCAACGAATGACTTTTTCGCTTCCTGCGGCGAAGGCGTTCTTACAGTGATTCATGAAGATTCACCCGACAAGTTCACGGTCGTGGAAAACGTTCCCACCAAACGGAGCGCCCGCACCATGGGGCTCGATTTGAAGACGCACAATATTTTTATGCCCGCCGCGGATTTTGATCCGCCCGCGCCCGGAGAACGCCGCGGCAAGATGAAGCCGGATTCGTTCGTGATCGTCGTTGTGGGAAAGTAAGTTTTGTGGAAGCAAAAGCGTGGCAGGAATGTGGCCACCCCGTTTGTCTAAGATCTTTTTGAAAACCTCTGGGGAGCATGTCATTCCGAGGACCGCGGCGACGAGGAACCTGTTTTTTCCTGAGGATTTCCGAAAAACAGGTCCCCTCCACTTCGCTCGGGACAACCATCGATAGTACCCTTCAACAAGCCGCTGAAGTTTCTTATGAAATGTTTGTTTCACTAGCCTGCTTCTCGTTTCGTGGAGATTACCCTGCAAGTCTCATCGCCAGTTATGTTTGCGGCTTGACCTAATCTGCAAACG
>QHYL01000333.1 GCA_003224105.1 Acidobacteriota bacterium
CGCCGCAAGGCCTCGCGACGCGAAGGCACGCTGGAAGGCCAACTCACGCTGTTCTGACGCTGCACTGGTTTTACAAGCCAGTCGGCGGCAGCTCAAGTTCGTCCTACCCGGATACAACCCTGGGACCAGTAGAGTTGTGAAAGGCGAATTATGGATATACAATTATTCATGTATATCAAGGAGGGCCAATGCAAGTCTCGAAATGGGGTAACAGTTTAGCAGTGCGGTTGCCTTCAGCCGTGGTTGACGCGCTCGGTCTCAAAGAGGGCGATCAGATCGAGATTCGAATCGTTGATAAGCGAGCCTTTGAAGTCGGACGGGACGAAAGCAGGCAGCGTGCTCTGGCCCGCCTGCGTAGATTGCAACGTCCTTTGCCTGCGGGGTTTGTCTTTGACCGAGAAGAAGCCAATGCCCGGTAGAGCCTTCTTCGATACGAACGTGCTGATCTATGCGCTAGCGAAGGGCGATCTGCGGAGCAGGAAAGCTGAAGAACTCCTTGCCAAGGGGGGTGTGCTCAGCGTCCAGGTTTTGAACGAATTTGTTTCCGTTGCGAGACGGAAAATACTGATGTCGTGGAGTGAGGTAAACGAGGCGCTCGGCGCTATTCGAGTTCTCTGTCCCTCTCCGCTTCCACTTACAGTTGACACGCATGAAGCAGCCTTGAAGATTGCCGAGGAGCAAGGGTACGGAATTTATGACTCGCTGGTTGTCGCGACCGCCCTCGAAGCTGGTTGCGAGACACTCTACTCCGAAGACCTCCAGGACGGCCAGACAATCAATGGGCAGGTGACGATCCGAAATCCGTTTGCTCCCTGATCTGGTTACAAGTCCTAAGAACCCGCCTTCTTGCTTCGGATTGCGCAGATGCCCGGGGCTCCCATTCCTTGGCTGGTGTAGCTTGCAGCTTGCCATTCGCCGCCGCAGGCAGTTCTCCCGCTGGACGGTAGCCGCGAAAACCTTGGGCGCACTTGTCGGACCTGCCCGCGAGCGTTCGCGTGCAGACTGGTTACTTCATGCAGCAATTCCAAGGTGTGATTCGGATTAACGGCGCTGGATATGAGCCAAGGAGGAACTTCATCTGAGTGGAGTCCTTCTCTGAACGACACCGTGTGACGGTCTGGTGAAATCGTCCGGAAACCCAGCGAAGGACTCGGCGTACCCGTCCGGCCAATCATGAGCCGGTTCCACGATGACTGCTCGTCCTTCGCGATGGACGAGCACAGCGTCCGTCTCGAAGCGAAACTCCTTTGGCAGCCGAATCGCCTGGCTTGTCCCTGTCCAGAACACCTTGGCCTTCTTGGTTTTCATCTTCTCTCTCCACCACACATATGAATGATATCGACACAAGTGCTTCGTCCAGGCGTGAAGCGCCAGCCGGCCGTTCTGAATCGCCACCTTGCGCAAAGCCGACAAGATATTACCGTGAGTGCTGTCACGGAAGGCGTTCAAGGCTACACTCATCACCGACTGATTCCCTCGATGTTCTTTCAGCGCCTTTTTCACGTCCTCTTCAAGTTTCTTGTAGGCTTCCTTCAAGGGAGGGTCCATCTCTACGCTGACGACCTCCTCCCGGTAAGGCGGCAAGGCCTCTGAGATGTCTTCGAGCGAAATGAATGCCCCTAGGCTCATCAGAAAACGGCCAAACAGTAGCGGTGATGCCCCCGGGCGCCGGCGAACCCTCTTTGTTACGCGTGCTTCCGAACAAGAGTTGTCCTCCGGCTCAATTACGGTAATCTTTTCAAGCAGCCCGTAGGTTTCCGTGAACGCTCGCACCCCTGCTTCCCCATACTCAAACCCTTCCTGGACCATCCTCGTCGGCTGCATGCGGAAGAGGATGTTGAACACCTCGTCGGCGTAGCCTCCAAGCAGCGTCCCGGTCAGGACAACAGTACGCTGCGCACATCCGGCCAGCGTCCCGAGCGCGTTCCCCTGGGCGGTGTCTCCTTTCAGCTCGTGCACCTCATCCGCAATGGCGTAGTCGAAGAAATCCGGCATGTATCGGCCGATGAAATCCACTGGAGCGAAACGTCGGATTTTCTTTCCGTCCGCCTGCCACAGCGCGCTGTACACCTCGCGCCGAGATTTGGCAGCCTCGTCACCGTTCTGTCGGCCTAGAATTTCGCTCAGCTTTGCCTTCTTGAAATCCACGGAGAGAAGTCGCTGCCCATCCTCTCCAATGTAGATCGGGCAGCCCGTGTCCGGGTTTACAACGCTTCCTTGGTAGCGCCCGCATGGAGCAAGCGTGTACGCATGTCGCCAGAAGTAACTGAGCTTCCCACGGTCACGCCCTACGACGAACAGGGCCGGGAACCCGCAGATGGAATCCCAGCGCTGACGCGCAGTGCGAGCCGTCTTCCGCTGCCTCAACTCCGTGAGTGTAGTATGCAGCCCTTCCCGGACGATGCGGCCATTACGCAACCTGACTTCGTTGACACCCGGATACCCTGTAGAACTCGTAGGCGTTCGGAGACCATCAATAAGGAAGACGCGCACGCGAGGCAAAGTTAGAAATGCTTCTCGCGCCCACTTCTCAACTAACTGGGGCGGAACCATGGCCAGGACAGTGAATGGCTTGCGGTCACTATGTACGTGGACTGCACCAAGTGAGATCAGCGTCTTTCCCGTCCCGCACTCTGCGATTACAGCTGCACCGCGTGCCTCATTCCAGCGCTTTACCACGCCCATCATCGCGAGCGTCTGGGCAGGAAACGGCTTTCTGAGGAGTTGCACCGTAAGCGGTGAGGCTACATCGTCAAAGCCCTGCAGCGGTGGATAGGTCTGAAGAATCCTCTCGCCCAGCTCAGGGGCCCACGCACGCAAGTATTCGTTGATGTTTTTCGGTAGTGGCATACATTTTTCCTCCACGATTTGTTCAGTCGAAGCGAGGATGTGCAGGGTAGCGAGAGGGGACGAACGAATTTAAGAAGCAGCGGTTAATCAAAAACGGGGCGGTTGCAGGTCGACTTCCGCTTAATCGGGCAAGCGCATTGTTTCGAAGTTCTCCGTAATCCGTCGAGAACTGATGCCAAGCACGAAGATCACCTCCAACAAGCCGACCTTCCAATACTAATCGCGGTAAGCGAGCGTCAGATCACGTCCCTGTGACCGGCAATCCATCCGGAACCTTGGTCATGACTTCCCAGAACCCCGTTTCTGGACCGCAACTGGCATTTGTCCCGTAAGGCGACTACACAGCCAAATGGACCGCCGAGGGCTTGTCCCCTTTTGCCGGTCACGTGAGAGGTGCGTTCTCTCGCACTCCCGCTCGTACAAAACCCCCGGTCACATCAGTTCCATGAGTGGCGCAGCGGGTTTCGAGGACTTCTGGAAGGGGTGTGCGGATCCGATGACCTTCTCGGGAAAAGAAATGTGCTTGCGTGGCCCCAAATGGGGCGTATATTTTCAATCGTCGGAAGACGAAAAATGAATTCAGGACGAGAGAACAGAGAGTGAGCATCCGCGATGAAGTTTACTGAAGATGCGAAACGTTTGCTTAGAGAGAACTTGGACAAAACGTGGCAAAAGTCTGTGGCTGTGCTGCTCTTCATCCTCGCGGCTCTTCCCGCAATGGGGGTGGTCGTAAAGGAGAGTCTTCCGCTAACTTCAAAGGTACTGTACGCGTCCGCTGTGCTGGTCCCATTTCTAGTGATTTATCTGATCTACTTTCTTGTGTACAGCTTGCGTCGAGCATATCGGCTCGTGCCGGAGACCACGCCGGTTCATAGCCATTTGGCTGACATACTGTCGTCGCTGTTTGGTCTTAGAAAGACAAGCTTAGCGCTTGCGTGTACGATCAAAGTGGACGGCTCGTCCGAAACAACATACGACGTTGAATTAATGGCAGAAACAAAAGGCATTACGCAGATCGAATACTTATCGAGCGCGCCCTCGTTGCCGGATGGCAGCGGCGAATTCTTACCTAAATTTATTTCATCGACCGGCGGCGACATCACGATGACGGTCGAGATACTTAAAAAGGTTAATCGCCAATGCTTTTGGGCTGTAAACTTTTCTCCCGAGCTGAAGCCTCGCCAAGCCGTCAAGTATCGTCACCAGTTGAATTCGCCAGCAAAGACGTTCGCTGTGAGCGCCGAGGAGATGGAAAGCCGCAAATTGAGCTACGAATCCTATTCAACTCTAGTTGCCTACCCTACCGATTGTTTGTGCATTAGGGTAACCTTTGACGCAGGTACAAAACCGTCAAGAATGGCCCCCGACGTCTGGCTTGGTCTCGGCAGAGTGAGGCACTTGGCAGAATATGCGAGAATCTTTAACGAGGCGGCGTTTACGAATGACAAGGACGATGACGGTAAGCTTTACGGTCAATTGCTATTGAAGTACCCTATTCACGGCCTTCGATACGTGGTAACTTGGGTGCCAGAAAGAGCTGGCACAGGTGCGGCGCGGAACGCTTAGCCGATGTCTTGATCTCTCATGGTCTAGTCTCCTTCTGGCCAACTACTCTATCAGCGCGGGGCCGCTTCTGTCAAGGTAACCAGCTCAAGCGTGCCTCCAAGTAGCTACCCTATTGGATGCAATGCCGCGACCAATCGTTGTGCCGCTAACCGATTAATTATCAGTGACATCCGCATGACATTGTTCCTCTCATTGTTGAAACCCGAAGGAAGGGGTAGCGGCTCTCGGCCCGGACTCGGATAGAGTCTGGGAATCTGTAACGTCAGCCTCACTTGGACGAATGACGCGGTTACAGGACAACTGAAACCGGCTGACTCCCTTGAAGTCCGCTTCGAGGAGGTGCATACCTTGCTGAAATCCGTTCGCGCACCGATCGCCTCGAACCCAGTCTGGGGAGCAGGAGCGGTACAAGTCCGAACTGCCGACTGGCTTTGACCCCAACTAGCATTCGCAGTGCCTTTGGCGTAAAGTTCCACCTTGCATGAGTTGGCTTACGTTCTCCGGCGTCGTCGCGGCGGTTTGTGTATGCGCCAATGGCGCTGACACGCTACTCAGGAACGCGCCACAAACTACGCGGGAACGCACCTCTTGAAGGAGGCCTAAATTGAAAGACACAACTGTGAAAACGTATGAGAAGAGGTGCGCCGACTTGGCCAAAGAATTTGCCAAATTTCTGGACACCGTTAAGCTCGGCCCATCCAATGAACTGCCGCTGTTATCGGCCAGGATTCAAGCCGAACAGGGCTTGGCGGATTTCAAATTCAAATTCCGCCAAGCGGATCACGTGCACCAGCTCCTGTATGGGCCCTGGGCAATTTCGGTCGCGACCTTCGTGCTTGCTGTCGTAGTCGCTTCTGTAGGCATTTTCCAACCGCGCCCGAAAGAACAAGATACGCAGGCATCGCTGGTCCTCAAGGTTCTTGCAGCGCCGCCGGAGGAAGGCAAACAGTTACTGACGTTTTTCGAAGATGCGGGGTTGCTCAAGCTTAAGCCGGCACAGCAGGCACAACTCGAAAAGCTGCTTCGGAAGTGACAACGGAAGGCGTGCTGAGGAATTAGGTCCGCGGAGAGTGATCGGTGCGCTGGCTGACATTGGATTGCGGCTTACGGCGCAACCGATAGTCATTCCGGTCCAGAAGTCCGCTTGTGGGAAATCTCATCAGATAGGTACCGAACGCCCTTGTGTTGACTGGCCTGGCCAAGTTGTGGGTGGTCGGCTAATCGGCAACTACGCTCGCGTGCCGAGGTCTCTCCTCTGACGTCGGCTGCAAATTCGACTCCTCCAAGAAAGTCCTTGGCAACTTCCATGAGGTTGATCCACTCTCTGCCGGTATTCGGATGAGGCACTCTCTTAGGGCCCCGCCAATCCATTTGAGAAACGTTTGCTTATTCCCTTTCACCAAAACAGGTGAACATCCGAGGCCTAACAATGGGGTAAGCGACTTTCGCTGATTCAGTTCGCGCATAAACCAGGGCGCCCACTCGGGTAGTTCGCATTCTCCCCATAAGCTATAGCCAGATTGAATCGCGCTTTCAGGAAGCCTGGCGCGAGCGCCACAGCCTGCTCTAGTTCATGCACCGCTTCTTCGCTGTCCGTAGTGGTAAGGACTGCACCTAGGTTTGCGTGAGCGTCCGCGTAATCCGGGCTGATGCGCAGGGCTTCTCGGAACTCGGTGATGGCTGCTTTTTCATCGTTGTCCTGAGCCAACACAAGTCCCATGTTGTTGTGGGCTTCAGCAAAATCGGGCCGCACGCGCACAGCCTCACGAAACTCTGCCAAGACTTCTTTGGTACTGGCGCCCTTGCGTCCAAGAAGGACTCCAAGCACATTGTGGGCTTCAGCGTTGTCCGGTTTCGTAGCAAGTACCTTTCGAAGCTCACCGGCGGCACCGTTCCAATCGGGTGCTGGACCGGATGGAGCCGGGACATTGATTCCCGCCTCGAGCTGCCCGATAGCTCTATCAAGTTCTCCACTGCGAAGATAAACAATTCCAAGGTCGACGTAGTTGGAAGAAACGGCAGGCATGAGCGCAATCGCGCACTGCAGGTTTCGTCTCGCCTCGTTCAATTCGCCCTTTTCGCGCAGTGCCGTTCCGAGGAATGCATACGTGGGGCCCGCACCGGGATCGAGCCGAGCAGCTTCTTGCAGCTCTGCAGCGCTTCTAGCTTTTGAGCCGCTGTACCACAAAGCAACGCCAAAATTGTAATGCGCGTCGGCCAATCTGGGGCGGAGTGTCACAGCGCGCTCCAAGTGGACCAAAGCGGAAGTCAGGTCACCCTGCTGTCCCAATATAAAACCAAGCAAATTCTGCGCTTCGGCATAACTGCTATCTTTATCAACGGCCTCGATCAGCAGTTGCTCGGCCTCTTTCAGCTCGCCCCGCGCCGCCGCCTGTTGTCCTCTTTTAAACAAGTCGTCGGCGGGACTTGGGGAAGGCTGGCGCGACTTCTGCAGTGAGGCAGCCTGCTGCTTCAGGGCCACGCCAAGAGCGTAATAGCCTTCGCGGAACTCCGGATCGATCTTCAGCAAATACTCGAAAGTCTCGATGGCTTCGCTGAGATTCCCGTTTTGCTGTAAAGTCTGGCCGAGCAGGTATTGCGCATTCGCGTTGTTTGGTTCTTGCCTCGCAACGAGTCTAAGGTGCACAAGGGCGCTCTTGGCATCGCCATTTCCCCGCAGAGCAATGCCCAGATTCAAATGCGCCGCCAGATTGGAAGGTTCAAGCGACAGGGCCTTTTGAAAAAAGACGACAGCTCCGGCTACATCACCGCTTTTTGCCGTTGCGGATCCCAGGTTCGTGTATGCGCGTGCATATTTTGCGTTGAGGGCGACGGCTTTCTTGAACTCTGTGATGGCGCCCGGGAAATCGCCCTGTTGCATTAGAGCGGCACCCAGCCAATTGTGAGCCTGCGCGGAGGAAGGGCCGAGCTTCACAGCGTGCTGAAACGCTTCGAAGGCATGTGCATAGTCGTTCTCATGCCAAAAAGCCAATCCTAGTTCGACGTAGAGGTTAGAGCTGTTAGGATGCTGTTTTATTTGATTTTCAATTTGGCTGACCGGCGCAGCGGCCTTTTCTTGTACCTGGGGCCAGGCGCTTTTGGGCAGCCCCAGAACCAACGTGGCTAGGCTCATGCTCCGAACGGCCTTTGCGCCCAAACCCATTGAACTCGGGTCCTTTCATCCAGGCCGCGAACCGGGTTGTTCGCGATTCATTCCTTCGCTGAGGCATAGAGCATAGCGCCGCGCGAACTGACTGTAAACGCATTCCACGTCTCTCGCTCGGTTAGCGATTTGTCCGGGAAGGGCCGGGGTATCGGGGTTGTCGGGGCTTCGCCTAAATCTCTCTTTATCAGTGTTTTTCCTGAACTTTAAGAAATGTTCCTCATGGGGTCCAAAAAAATGGGTCCAAAAAAATCTTGACATCCGCTATGCCAGGGAGTACAAAGCGGGGCAGTTCGGGAAAACGTTTACTTATCCGCTGTGGGGAAAGACGAATTCTCCGAACTTCCAAGGTTTGGGGGGCTTGAAGTGAGTCGCTTTCAGTGAGCGGCTCTCGTGCGGAAACATCCGGGGGGTGTGGAACCAGATAACTTGCGGAATTTCAGGGCTGCCTCAAGAAAAACAC
>QHYL01000335.1 GCA_003224105.1 Acidobacteriota bacterium
CAGCGGGAAGACGTGGCCGGGGCGAGCGAGGTCCTGCGGCCTGGTCTTCGGGTCGATGGCAGTGAGGATAGTGACGGCGCGGTCGGAAGCGCTGATGCCCGTGCTGACGCCGACGCGCGCGTCAATGGCTTCCGTGAAAGCGGTGCCATGGACAGAAGTGTTGATGGGCGACATCAACGGGAGGCGGAGTTCGTCGCAGCGGTCCTCGGTGAGTGGCATGCAGATGAGGCCGCGGCCGTACTTGGCCATGAAGTTGATGGCATCGGGGGTGATTTTCTCGGCGGCCATGGTGAGGTCGCCTTCGTTCTCGCGATCCTCGTCGTCGACGAGGACGATCATGCGGCCCTGGCGAATCTCTTCGACAGCTTCTTCCACGGTGGCGAACGGTGACTTGGTTTCGGTCATGGGGAAAAGTACTTAGTCCTTAGTTCTAAGTTATAAGTGGAAGAAAAGAAAGAAGCAAGCTGCCTCGTCTCCCTTGTCGCGTGCTCTGTGGCCAGCATTCTGGACGGCTGCAGGAGTACCCCCCCAGTTTTTTGTAACTGCGCATTCTAAAGGACTTGCGGACGGATATTTCGGAACTGCAGATTCTAAAGAACTTACGGACGGACAACTTCGGCCAAAACCGGGCAAAACGCGGTGTTCGCTCGTAAGTGCGCATTCTAAAGGGCTTGCGGAGGTTGACCTTTGACGAGCCGCTGGGAAGGAAGGGGGTACGTACACCCCCCGGCATTTCGGATCGTTATCAAAACAAGAGGGTTGCTAAATTTGATTGTTGTAAGTGGTTGAAAAGAAAGGAAGGGCAAAGTGCTTGATGGGCGAGCAACCGGAGAAGACGCAGGGGTAGCGGGAGTTTATTGAAGGACGAGCGGACGAGGACGCATAAGGTGCGGGCTGGAGCCTGCCACTTCGAGGCTCAGTGCAAGCATTCGCGGGGAAGGATAGCATGGATTAATTGATTGGGCAAGTGCTATGCGGGGGACGGGCGAAATTGAGGGTTGAATGGTTGAGATGGCGGGCTGAATGGCGCGGTCGGGCGCAAGATGAGCAAGAAAAGGCAAATTCAAAAGCCCCAGGTGCGAAACCGTCACTCAGGGCACCCGGCGAAAATCGCGGCGGCTAGTATAACCATTCATGTTCGGGATCGGGTCGATCTGACGCGCAACAATGGCTTGGCCGAAGGCCTGGTTGAGGACTTTCTATCGCTACATTGCCGCCTCTCACAATGATTGAGAGCTGTCTGCTCTCCTTTGAGTCGGAGGTGTCCACTATGCTCACAGCGCTAGCCAAACGCTGCCCAGAATTTGCAAACTGGGCTTGACAAGATAGCCCTCCGGAGTACTGAAGACTAAGATCCGCCGTGGCGCCTGCCTTGAAATCAAGAACAACCAGTTTGTACCAGCCAGTTTCAATCAGGAGGTAACTGACTTCTTTTTGCGTCGCGTTCACTATTCTCAGGTTCCCGGGCCGGCCCGTCGACCCGTCATTCATAACCTCGCCAAGCTCATAAATATCTTCAGATCGAAAGCGAGGGTTCAGATACAAATCTCGGAAGTCACCGTCAAGAAAATCGCCCGTGTACAGCAATTTGTGCACGGTGCGCGTACGACCATCCCGGTATACATTGAGGAACACGGCTCTTTCATCAAAAGGAAATGGACGGTACTGAGATACTTCGACTTTGTATCTCTGACGAGGCGAAACAGTTGAGAACAAAACCCTTGCAGCAATCCTGGGTGCGAAGAGAATC
>QHYL01000334.1 GCA_003224105.1 Acidobacteriota bacterium
TCTCCCTCGGCCTCGCAACGCAGGATGGCCTGCTCAGCCAATTCTCCAACGTCGCACAGAATGAATTACCGGAAGATTATCTCGAAACGTATCGCGCCAAAGTGCGCGCCGTCACCTCCGAAGAAGTGCTGGCGACGGCGCGAAAATATCTCGATTCCGCCAACATGCAGATCGTGCTGGCGGGCGACCGCGCGCAAATCGAATCCCAAGCCGCCCTCTTCGGCGAAGTGGAAATCTTCGACGCCCAAGGCAACCCATTGGCATAAGAACATCATCAAGGACAGAGGCTCGCCGGGCTTTGTTAGCATTAAGCATGTACATCCGCAGTTCAACCTGGAGGAAGCTGTTCGCCGCAGGGGGGCTGCTGTTCTTCATCGGGCTCGTGGTTGTGATAGTTCTTGATCCCCAGACAACTCATTATCCGGTTCTCCGCGCTGTCCTTGCTCTGTTCATGGTTGTAGGTTTCATCTTGCTGATTACAGGAAACTTCGTTCTCCTCTATGACAGGAACATATTCACCCAGAGAATCATTAGGAGCCCGGCCGGATTTTTTTGGATGCGTGTAGTCACGATGGTTCTCTGGCTCGGTGTGCTCCCCTTTGTCTGTTTGTGGGTTTACCATCAGCTTCATCACTTTCGTTAATACAAATTCTCCTTAACAAGTTGTTATTGACATAAGTACGTAGCCGTAGAATAATAGCGACCCATGGCGTGGCGGTCTCCATCTGTGCGCGTTCTGCTGTCTCTTTACTTGATCCTTTTTCTTTCGGCGGCGGCCAGCGCCGGCAAGAAGAAGCCGCCGGTGAAGCCCGTCAATATCAATACGGCGACGTCCGAGGAGCTTCAGCAGGTGCCGGGAATCGGCCCGGCGACCGCGCAGAAAATTCTGCAGATGCGCAAATCATACGGCCCATTCAAAAGTGTAGATGACTTGCTGGCCATTCGCGGCCTCGGCGAAAAGCGCCTCGACAAAATGCGGAAATACCTCACCGTCGGGAAAATGAATCCGCCGAAGGCGGAGGCGCCTACCAACAGGCCCACTGCCGCTCCAGAAAAACCACAAGACAACTCAGCAGAGAGACCGTAAGAGAGACTTCTCACTTCGCTTCGCTCCGTTCGGAGTGACCGTGTGTCGTTTTGGGAGCTGCCGGAAAGAATTCCGCATACTGCGCGGAAAAGCAGATTCCTCGCTGCGCTCGGAATGGCAGCTGTTGGTCGTTCATCAGAGGACCTGGTGGGTGGGCTTTGGCGAAGCGACGCACAGGGGGACTTGGTCGGCGATGGTGATGCCGTAGCCCTCGAGGGCGACGACCTTTTTCGGATGGTTGGTGAGGACGCGAATGTCCCTGAGACCGAGGTCGATCAGGATTTGTGCGCCGATGCCGCTTTCGTGCTGCACCATGCGCTGGCGCGCGGGTTCGCGGTCGAGCTGGCCGCGCTTATGAAAATGAATTTGCGGCAGCGCGCCGGGTTCCTCCGCGGGATCGACGGAAAAGCCGCGTCCCGTGTGATGGAGATACAGGAACACGCCGCGATTTTCTCTGGCGATGGCTTCAAGGGAAATAGCAATAAGTTCGCGGCAATCACAAGTCGTCGAACTAAAAACGTCTCCGGTCAAGCAGTGCGAATGGACGCGCACCAGCGCGGGCGGCTGGCCTTCGAGATTGCCGCGCACGAGCGCGATGTGCTGGTCATGGTCCACATCGCTGGAGTAGGCAATCATTTTGAATTCGCCGAAGCGCGTGGGCAAAGCCGCTTCCGCTACGCGGCGGACGTAACGCTCGTGCTGCATGCGGTAGCGGATCAGGTCCGCCACCGTGAGCATTGTCAGTTTGTGCTCCTTGCAGAATTCGAGGAGCTGCGGCACGCGGGACATGG
>QHYL01000336.1 GCA_003224105.1 Acidobacteriota bacterium
TACGATCGGCACAATTATGTGGACTCCGCCGATGAGCGGCATTTTCATCTGGTCGCTCGGGGCGGCTCTTGCAGTCTATCTCCTGGGAGCGTTGAATCTCATCCGCGCTGGGCGGCCCAATGACAAAGCTCTGGCCGCGATTACGCTGGTCGGAACGGCCTGCTGGGCGGTGCTGGCGTTCACTTTCGGGAAGTCCATCCACAATTTGCTCGACCCACGCCCGCTGAGCCACGTGATCATCGCCATCATTTTGGTCATCTTCAGCGCAATGACACTTTGGCACAGCCCTAGCTCGAAACAAGCGAACGCATCCTAACCGCAGGTGGCGAAAACCACCTCTTACCGTCATTCTGCGCAGCTAGGAATCCCTTTTCTCTCGTGCTGCGACAACTCGCACCGCTTTTCTCGCTCCTGTTGGCTGTTAGCTGTCGGCTGTCAGCTCTTACGTTTCACTCTCCGGGCTTCAATTCGCGGATCCAGATGTTGCGGTAGCGCACGGGATGGCCGTGATCCTGCAACGCCAGCGGAAGTTTTTCCGGCCGGGGCTTGTACGGCGGGCGCACATGGTGCCCAGTAGGGCCGGTCAATTCGACGTTGTCCTGCACGAGCACGCCGTTGTGAAAAACGGTTTCGCGCGCGGGGCGCGTCAGTTTTCCCGACGCATCAAAACGCGGGCCATGAAAAATGATGTCGTAAGTCTGCCACTGGCCCGGCGGGCGCGAAGCGTTCACCAGCGGAGGATATTGGCCATAGATCGCCGCGGCCTGCCCGTCGGCATACGTCTTGCTCTGATAGGAATCCAGGACTTGCGTCTCGTAGAGTCCGTGCAGGAAGACGCCGCTGTTGCCGCGGTCCTGGTCTTCGCCTTTCGCGGGAGATGGTTCGGCAAACTCCACGTGCAACTGGCAATCGCCGAAAGCTTCGCGCGTGTGGATCTCGCCCGTCTTTGGCATCACTTCAAAGTAGCCATTTTCGACTTTCCATTTGGCCGGGCCGCCTTCTTTGTCGGCCCATTTGGAAAGATCTTTGCCGTCGAAGAGCACCACGGCGTCCGAAGGCGGCCGCCCCGGCGCATCCTGCGTGCTCGCCGTGCCGGGATCAATCGCCGCCGGGACCGGCCGGTTTCGATCGTGGATTTCCCATTTCGTGTCCACCTGCGCGTAGCAAACCACCGGAACAGTCGTCAGCGCGAGAGCGCAAATGCAAAACAAAGCCATTTTTCTCATCGTCAAAGCCTCGTAAGTTGAAGCGCCAGAATTCTACAGCAGATGAAAACAATCTGGCATCAGGTGACTTCCTAATGCTTCCGATGCGGGGTATTCGGGAAGGCTGCCGCTCGTGGAAGCCGCCGAATCGTGACTTTCGCCAAGTTCCATCGTCTATATGATGAATGTGTGTCAGGTTGTCCATTCGCTACATTTGCTCATAGGGGGCGCCACCGTTATGCAATGGAACCGATTCCGTGCCTTGGTCCTTTTCGGCCCTCTGCTTTTTTGTTGCGCATCACCGCTTCGCGGGCAGCAGAATGGAGGGCAAGCGGCCGCGCCTCGCTCCATGAATGATGGTTGGCCGGTGGCTTCGGCCTCCTCAGCCGGTTTGTCCACCGAGCGCCTGCAAGCCATGGAAGCCGCCATTCGCGGCGGCGAATTCAAAAAGATTAGCAGCATCGTAATCGCGCGCCACGGCAAGCTGGTTTATGAGAATTACTTCGACGGCTCGGACGCAACGGCGCTCCGCGACACGCGCTCTGCCACTAAGTCCATCACGGACATTCTGGCAGGCATCGCCATCGAGAAAGGATTGCTCTCCGGTGTGGACGCTCCTATCCTGCCGTTTTTTCCGGACAAACAGCCGCCGCAGAATCCCGACCCGCGCAAGTCCAAGATTACCGTCGAAGATTTCCTCACCATGAGTTCACTTCTCGAATGCGACGACTGGAACGATTTTTCACGCGGGAACGAAGAGCGCATGTACATCATGGAGGATTGGATTCAGTTCACGCTCGATCTGCCTATCAGGGGCTTTGCGCCGTGGGCGAAGAAACCGAGTGAGTCTCCCTACGGCCGCAGCTTTAGTTATTGCACTGCGGGCGTGGCGACACTCGGCGGCGTGCTCGAGCGCGCTACAAAAACGCCGGTGCCGGAATTCGCCGCGAAGAATCTGTTCGCACCGCTGGGAATTCAAAAAGTGGAATGGCAGTTCTCTTCGCTTGGCTTGGCGCTGACAGGCGGCGGGTTGCGGCTGCAAAGCCACGACCTGTTGAAGCTCGGCCAGATGTATTTGAACGGCGGCACGTGGAATGGTTCGCGGATCGTTTCGGACCGCTGGGTGAAGACCTCCACGCAGCCGCACGCGCGTATTGATGAAGAAACCGAGTATGGCTATTTATGGTGGCTCAAAAGCTTCAAGGCCGGAGAAAAGTCCTACGGCGCATTTTTCATGAGCGGCAACGGCGGAAACAAAGTCGCGGTCTTTCCCAGCTTGGATATGGTGGTTGTTCTCACCAGCACCAATTACAACACGCGCGGGATGCACGAACAGACCGAGAAGCTCCTCACCGATTACATCCTTGCTTTCATGACTCAGTAACGAGCGTCGCTCTTGCGTAGGGGCGCAGTATGCCGCGCCCCTGCAAAGAGAATCTTATGGCAACGAAACGGGGCGGCAAGAAACCGCCCCTTGGTTTTTTCTCATAGCTCTTTTCCGAAACACTGTTAACTGTGGACTGTCGACTGTTAACTCGCTGCTACGCGGCTTCGCCTTTGATGCGCATGCCGTAGAACGAGCGATAGACAAAGAAGAAGGAGACCACAAAGAACCCGGCCGCCAAAGTGTGCGTCAAGCCACTGCCTTGGCTGGCGGTCAGGCTGACGGCCAGCTCGACGGCGAGCAAGCCGAACAGCGTCGTAAATTTGATGATTGGGTTCAACGCCACCGACGAAGTGTCTTTGAAGGGGTCCCCCACGGTGTCGCCGATAACCGTGGCGTCGTGCAGTGGTGTGCCTTTTTGCTTCAGCTCGACTTCCACGATTTTCTTGGCGTTGTCCCAGGCGCCTCCCGCGTTGGCCATGAAGATGGCTTGATACAAACCGAAAGTGGCGATGGAAATGAGATAGCCGATAAAAAAGAACGGCTCGACGAATGCAAACGCCAGCGTGGCGAAAAATACAGCAATGAAAATGTTGAGCATCCCTTTTTGCGCGTACTTCGTGCAGATTTCCACAACTTTCTTGCTGTCCGCGATGCTCGCCGCCGCAGCGCTTTCCAGCTTGATGTTGGCCTTGATGAATTCCACGGCACGATAGGCGCCGGTAGTGACCGCTTGCGTGCTCGCGCCAGTAAACCAATAGATGATTGCGCCGCCGGTGA
>QHYL01000337.1 GCA_003224105.1 Acidobacteriota bacterium
TGACAGCTCCAGTTCTCCGCCTCGTTGCGCTTCTCGGCTTTGCGGGCGTCTTGTCCTCCGCCGTGGAGGCGCAGCAGAACGATTCAGTCAAGCCCGCTGTCGTGCAGCCCGGCGCTCCCGGCAAGCCCAGTAAGACGCTTCCTCCTTCCACGAAGGCCGCGCTCCCGCCGCGCTCAAAGGCCGATGTGGAATTCATGCAGGGCATGATCATGCATCACGCCCAGGCTATCGAGATGACCGCGCTCATTGACTCGCACACGGACAACAACGACCTTCATTCCCTCGGCGCGCGCATCAGCCGCTCCCAATCCGGCGAAATCAAATTCATGCAGCGCTGGCTGGCCGTCCGCGGTGAGCCCGTTTCCATGTCCCCGCAAAAAATGCCTGGCCACACAGAAATGGACCAGCATATGGACATGTCTCACGAATCGATGCATCTCATGCCCGGTATGCTCACGCCCGAGCAGATGGAAGCCTTGCGCAAAGCCCGCGGCGCTGACTTCGACCATTTGTTTCTGACCGGAATGATTCAGCATCACAATGGCGCGCTGACCATGGTCAAGGATTTGTTTGACACCGCTGGCGCGGGGCAGGATGCTGAGCTATTCAATTTCGCAACAGATGTAGACACGGGGCAACGGGCCGAAATCAGGATCATGCAGGAAATGCTGGACAAAAAGCATTTCCAATAAAAACGCATTTCTAAAAAAAGGACAAGCGATGAACCGAATAGCCGATCTATCTCTTGGAGTGCGGCGGCTTGCCGCCGCTTTTCTTACGTCCGGGGTGCTTCTTATCGCAGTGGCCGCGCTATTTTTGTGTTTTGGCGTGACCAGCCTACGCGCGCAAGCGCAGTCGCAAACGCAAACGCCCGGAACATCTCCGTCGCAGCAAACGGCCGATAAAGACAAGGCCAAAGACGCGGACAAAGCGAAAGATGCGGACAAAGCGAAAGACGAAGAGGAAGACAACAATCCCTTCGCTCCCGAGCCCGCTCCGCCTCTGCCCTCAGGGATGACCGGTTCCGATGCGAACGATCCGCGCGCCAAGCTCACGCCGGGTTTGTATGATGCCGGCGTTGCCTCAATGGGACTCAAGCACCTTCTCCTGCTCAAAAAGCCCGACGCATTCCAGTTGGGCTCCTCCGATCCCGATGACCCCAAGGTTCAGAAGGTGATCAGCCAAATGGGCATAGGCCGAATGATCGCGAAGCTTCCCAAGGAAATGCATTTGGCCGTCGCCGGGCTTGCTTTCGCGAATTCGGACCTCGCTTTCCAGGGCAACTACTTATTCCAGGGAAATTTCTATGGCATGACCATCTATGACATCAGCAATCCCGCCAACGCCAAGCTGCTGACGACGATGGTGTGCCCCGGCGGGCAAGGCGACGTCTCGGTCTACAAAAACCTGATGTTCATGTCCGTCGAAATGCCGAACGGACGCCTCGATTGCGGCGTGCAAGGCTTTCCGCCGGAGCCTGCGCCTCCCGCTGACGACAAAGAAAACAAAGACAAAGAAAAAGATAAGAAGCCGAAGATTCCGGCCGCGCAAAAAGAGCGGTTCCGCGGCGTGCGCATCTTCGACATTTCCGACATTCGCAATCCCAAGCAAGTCGCCGCCGTGCAAACCTGCCGCGGCTCGCACACGCACACGCTCGTGCTCGATCCCAACGACAAAGAAAATGTCTATATCTACGTCTCCGGCACGTCGTTTGTCCGCCAGGCGGAAGAACTGCCCGGCTGCTCCGGCGAAACTCCGGACAAGGACCCGAACACCGCGCTGTTCCGGATTGACGTCATCCAAGTTCCGGTGGCTGCGCCGCAGGACGCCAAAGTCGTCAACAGCCCGCGCGTGTTCATGGATGCGCGGACGGGCGCCATCAACAGCCTGACCAACGGCGGCACGCACGGCAAGAAAGGCGCCGAAAAGCCGCGCGAAACCGACCAGTGCCACGACATCACCGTGTACTCCGCGATTGGCCTGGCCGCGGGAGCATGCTCCGGAAACGGAATTGTTCTCGACATCAAGGACCCCGTGCATCCGAAGCGTCTCGATGCCGTCAACGATCCCAACTATTCCTACTGGCATTCCGCTTCGTTCTCGAATGGCGGCGACAAAGTGGTTTTCACCGACGAGTGGGGCGGCGGCCTGGGCGCGCGCTGCCGCACCAACGACCCCAACAAGTGGGGCGCGGACGCCATCTTCCGCCTGAAAGATGACAAGCTGACTTTCGCGAACTATTACAAAATGCCCGCCGCGCAGCCGGACACCTCGAACTGCGTGGCGCACAACGGCTCGCTCGTTCCGGTCCCGGGCCGTGACATCGAAGTGCAAGCCTGGTACCAGGGCGGTGTCTCCGTCATGGACTTCACCGACCCAGAGCATCCTCAGGAGATTGCCTATTTCGACCGCGGCACCATCGATCCCAAGATGCTGGTGCTGGGCGGCGAGTGGTCGGCCTACTGGTACAACGGCTACATCTACGGCTCCGAAATTGCGCGCGGACTTGACGTTTTTGAACTTACGCCGACCAAGTCCCTGACGCAAAACGAAATCGACGCCGCAAAAACCGTTCGCGTCGGCGAGCTGAACGTGCAGAACCAGCAAAAGCTCGAGTGGCCCGCGAGCCTCGTGGTCGCCAAGGCGTACGTGGACCAACTAGAGCGCTCGCAGGCTTTGCCGGCAGGCAGCATCGCCGCTCTGCGCCAGGCCATCCAAAGCGCGGAAAGCTCGCACATGAACAAGGGCAAAGTCGCCAAGCTGAAGCAAATGGCTCCCGACGTGGAAAAATCTGCCGCCTCGGCGCAATCCCCGGCTGACGCAGCGCGCCTCCGTGCGCTGGCCGCCATCCTCGAGCACCCGGCGGCGTAAGCGGCTCTACCAATTTGTGATGGAGCCGTCGGGGCGAAAGTACGTTTGGGCGCGATTCGCGTCGTATTTCGTGACCTCCATGATTTGCGTGAGTTTGGTCGTGTCCAGCTCGACGCCGAGACCTGGGCGGTCGTTGGGGTAGAGCTTGCCGTTCTTGAAATCCAGGCAGACGGGCAGGTGGGGAAGCTCGCGGCCTTCAAAGTTGTATTCCATCAGCAGCGGACCTGAGAAGGCGCCCAGGGAATGCACCAGCGCGGCGGTGGCGATGGGGCCGGTGAAGTGCGGGACGATACCGACAAAGTGCGTCTCGCAGATCGCGGCAATCTTCATCATTTCGGTGATGCCGCCCACGTTTGGCAGGGTGGCGCGGACGTAGTCGATGTCGTGATTCTCCACCAGCGGGTTGAAATCCCAGCGATTGCCCCATTCCTCGCCCGCCGCGATGGGGACCTTCACCAACTTTCGCAGGCGCGGAAGGTCTTCGCCAAAGGCCTCCGCGCGCACAGGATCCTCGACGAAGAAGGGCGCAAGCGGCTCGATGAGATCGCAGCCGCGAATGGCGTCCGACAGTTCGAATCGCTGGTGAAAATCGACGCACCAATCGCCATCCTTTCCCACGCCTTCGCGCGCCTGCACGCATTCGTCGTAAAGCTGATTCAGCTTCTGGTGGGTATTGAAGGTGGTATTCGCAGGCGTGTCCGCCGCGCCCATTCGGAAAGCGCGGTAACCGGCGGCAATGGTGGCGGCCGCGCGCTCCTTCACGCTCATGCCGGGCTTGATGCCTGGGATAATGCCGGCGGTGTTGTAACACTCGCAGTGATTACGCACCATGCCGCCCAGGATTTCGTGCACGGGCAGCTTCAGCACTTTGCCTTTGATATCCCACAGCGCGAGATCGAGCGCGCCGAGGGCATGTTCCTTTTCCCGCCCGGGCGGGTAGAAGAACGACCGCGACATGTC
>QHYL01000338.1 GCA_003224105.1 Acidobacteriota bacterium
CAATAACTTCTTGAATCACGCGCTCGGGACCAAGCTCAAACGCCTTTCGCAAAGCATCATACCCGCCCAAACGCCGATAGCCGTCAAGACTTGCAGCGTCTACCTGGCCCACTCGCCGCAGCAACCGCAATTGCGCTTGCTCCGCTTGCGGCGCGGAGACTCTCGCATTCAGCGTGTCGATAGGACCCGAGAGTTTTCCGTTCGCCGCTTCCGTAATCGCTGAGGAAACATCCTGAGCAGTCCCCGGCGCAAGCACGCGCCCCTGTGAAGTTTCCCCCGCCACCGTGATCAATGCCGCGGGTGCGCGCTCGCAGAGTCCCAGGCACGAGCCGCGCTGCCAAATCGCTTTTCCGCCCAGGAACGGTTTTCCCGCGGAGCCCAGCTTCCGCTCGACTTCCGCGCACAGCGCTTCTGCTCCGCGCGTCAGGCAAGCAATGTCATCGCACACATGCGCAGCCACAGGAGGACGCGGCGTCAGCGAAAACATTTCATAGAACGACGCGACTCCATGCGCTTCGGCGGGCGGCACGCTCAAACGCAGCGATGCATAATTCAGCGCACCCGGACTGATCCAGCCGATGCGCTCTTGAATCGCGTGCAGTACGGGGAGGAGCAGATGACGCTTCGAATGCAGGGGCAAGCCGTTGGAAGCAACGTGGCCATTTGTGGCCATCTGCCCAGACGCGCCGCCCGGTTCCGATTCAAGCTTTTTCAGTACTGCCTCTATGGCAGCTTGCTCTTCCGCGCTCGCTTTCGCCGCAGTCAGGTGCAGGTCCACTCAATTCTCCACGCACTTCTCGATACGAATCGCCGTAGCCTTGAATTCCGACGTCCCGGATTTCGGGTCCACCGCGTCAATCGTGAGATCGTTCGTTGAGATTTGCTCGTGAAAATGGACAGCAAGAAACGCGAGTCCCGGCCGCAAGCCGGGATCAAAGCGCACCGGCGCGAGCACGGAACCGCGGCGCGAACTGACACGCACTTGCTCGCCTTCGCTCACGCGATAGCGCGCACCGTCTTCCGGTGAAAGGTCGAGCGTGGCCGCGCGGCGCAACGGAGAAGGAAATCTCCGGCTCTGCTCTCCCGTGTTGTACGAATCCAAATGCCGCCCGGTGGTCAGGCGAATCGGGTACTCTTCATTCAACTTGTCCACCGGCGATTCGAATTCGACAACACTAAATGGCGCGCGCGGGCCAATCAACGGCTCACGCCACAAGCGGCTGTGCAAATACATTTCGCCGGGATGCGATTCGTCGTAGCAAGGCCACTGAATGCCATCGAGCTCTTCGAGCCGCTTGTAAGTCATGCCCGCGTGCATGGGACTCAGCGAGCGCAACTCGTTCCAGATGGTTTCTGCGTCCGGTTTGCCCCAGTCGCGGCCAAACCGTTTCGCTAGTTCGTAGATAATGTCCATGTCATCGCGCACGCCTTCCGGCAGCGGAACAGCGGCGCGCACGCGCTGCACGCGGCGCTCGCTGCTCGTCACCGTACCTTCGGTCTCGCACCATCCGGCCGAGCCTGGAAGAATGACGTGGGCAAGCTCGGCGGTCTTGGTATAGAAGAGGTCCTGCACGACAAGAAATTCCAGCCCGCTCATCAGTTTCACCGCGCGGTGGCGGTCCGCTTCGGAGTCAATCGGGTTTTCTCCGAGCACATACAAGGTCGTCAGCTCACCGTGTTCCATGGCTTCAAACATCGCGCTCAAGTGCCATCCCTTTTTCGGATCGAGCTTCGCCCTATACGCGTGTTCGAATTTCGCGCGAAACTCCGCGTTCTCGACGTGCTGAAACCCCGGCAATCGGTCGGGAATGGCGCCCATGTCTCCGCCGCCTTGCACGTTGTTTTGCCCTCGCAGAGGACTGACTCCGCTGCCATAGCACCCGACGTGTCCGGTGAGCAGCGCGAGATTGATCAGCGCCAGCACATTGTCCACGGCGTTGTGATGCTCGGTGATCCCTAGCGTCCAGCAAATCTGCGTGCGCTTGGCTTTGGCGTAAGCGTGCGCGGTCTGGCGAATCACTTCCGCGGGCACGCCTGTCTCGCGTTCGGCGCGCTCCAAAGTGTATTTCTCAACGCAAGCGCGGTAAGCTTCGAACCCACTCGTCGCATGCCCGATGAACTTCTCGTTGGCCATGCCCGCATGAATAATCTCTCGCGCCATCGCGTTGGCCAGCGAAATGTCGCTGCCAACGTCGAGGCCCAGCCACGTGTCCGCCCATTGCGCGGAACTCGTCCGGCGCGGATCAATCACATGGAGCTTCGCGCCGTTGCGAATCCCCTTCAGCACATGATGGAAGAAAATCGGATGCGTCTCGCGCGCGTTCGATCCCCAAAGCAGGATCACATCCGCTTCTTCGATTTCGCGGTACGAACTCGTTCCGCCGCCTGCTCCGAAAACCGTCGCCAGACCGACGACGCTGGGCGCGTGTCAAGTCCGGTTGCAACTATCAATGTTGTTCGTGCCGATCACCGAGCGCACAAACTTTTGCGCGACGTAGTTCAACTCGTTCGTGGTCTTCGAACAACTGAACATGCCGAACGTGCGCGGTCCATGCTTTTCCACGTGCGCGCGGAATCCCGCCGCCACGCGATCCAGCGCCTCGTCCCACGTCGCGGGCCGGTGCTTCCCGTTCTCGCGAATCAACGGCGTTCTCAACCGCCCGCTGTGTCCGTTGTTCATGGCTTGCCTTTCACACCACTGCCCCGCTCTGTCGCACCTATTATGCCTCTTCATGCGCGCAAACTTCTATTCTGTGAGCCGGAGCGCTTCGCGGCTCGCAGTAGCGCAAGTGGAGTTTTCAGGCGGATTATAGCGCTTGCGGCTCAGCCACAATTTGCAGGGTCGATTACTCGTAACTCAAAGCGACCATCGGATCGACGCGCATCGCGCGACGGGCGGGGACGTAGCAGGCGGCAATCGCCACGAACAGTAGGAGTATCGCGACGGCAGCAAGTGTTAGTGGATCTGTTGCACTGACGCCATAAAGCAAGCTCGACAGAGCCCGTGTTAGGGCAAGTGCGCCTGCCACGCCGATCGCAATGCCTGCAGCAACGAGTCCCATTCCCTCGCGCAACACGAGATTAAGCGTGTGACTTTGCCGGGCGCCCAGCGCCATGCGTACGCCGATTTCGTGCCGGCGCTGAGCGACCGACTGCGAGACAACTCCGAAAATGCCAATACCGCAAAGCATCAAACCGAGCGAAGCAAAGATGCTCAACAGACCTGCGCGGAAGCGAGGCTGGTTGAAAAACTGGGAGAGCCATTCGCGCATCGTGGATAAATCGAGCGGAGGCAAACTATCGTCGAGATGAGAAAACTTGTCGCGGATTGCCGGAATAACAGCGGATGGCTCCCGCGCACTACGCGCAAGTATGGCGACTGTCGAATCGGGGCTCTGCGTTAGCGGAAGATAAACGCAAGGGTCAGTCACGTATCCCATTTCTTTGAAGACGACAAAATCCTTCACATTGCCAACGACACCGACAACGGTAAGCCAAGGGTTTTTGTCCTCTGATTTGCCCAATCTGATGTGCTGGCCGACAGGATCTCCGTGGAGATATTTACTGGCTAGAGCCTCGTTGATTATCGCCACAGGCAAGGTTTTTTGCTGGTCTGTAGCGCCGAACTCTCGCCCCTTCAAGAGAGGGATTTCCATCACCCGGAAGTAATCCTCGTCAACGGCCGCTTCGCTGACATCATTTCCCAGTGCACCTTGATACCCTCCACTCTTTCCTTCGACGCTCAACGCGTTAGATCCGGAGGAAACGAGTGGAGCAAAGGCCACGCCTTGTACCCCGGGGATCGCCAACACGGCGCTCTTCAGCTTGTTGTAGAAATTCAACCGCTGGTCAGATGTCGAGTAGGTTTTGGACGTCAGGTCGATATTGGCGGTCAGGAGGTGCGCAGGCTGAAAACCGAGTGGAGTGGAGATAAGCCGATTCAAACTTTCGATCATCAGAGCCGCACCGGCAAGAAGGACCAGAGAGAGCGCTACTTCAGCGACGACGAGATATTTCGCAGCGAGATGCGTTCTTCTGCCTTCCTTCTTAAGGACAGCATTCAGATCGACACGTGATGCTTTCCAC
>QHYL01000327.1 GCA_003224105.1 Acidobacteriota bacterium
ATCACTCCGGTGGCCTTGGAGAAGGGCTTGCGCTTCGCGATTCGCGAAGGCGGCCACACGGTAGGAGCAGGAGCTGTAACCGAAATCATCGAGTAGGTCTGGAAAACTAAATGAGACAAGGCGACAAAATTCGCATTCGATTGAAGGCCTACGATCACCGCATCCTGGACCAGTCCACGCGGGAAATTGTGGAGACCGCCAAGCGCACCGGAGCGGAAGTGGCCGGGCCGATTCCTTTGCCCACGTCGATCAACCGCTGGACGGTGCTGCGGTCGCCGCACGTGGACAAGAAATCGCGCGAGCAGTTTGAAATGCGCACGCACAAGCGGCTGATTGACATTCTCGAGCCCACGCCGGACACGGTGGATGCGCTGATGAAGCTCGATTTGCCGCCGGGCGTGGACGTGGAGATCAAGGCTTTTGGGCACGCGGCGAAGTAGCAGTCGAGAGCATTCTGAGTAGGACGCAGCCAATATCCGCAAGGGGCGGACATGCTGCGAAAAGAGAGAAGAGAGCGATGGGAGTCAACGGAATCATCGGAATCAAGCTGGGCATGACCCAGGTCTTCGCTGAAGACGGCAGCCTGGTGGGCTGCACGGTGTTGCAGGCCGGGCCGTGCGTGGTGGTGCAGCGCCGCACGAAGGACAAGGACGGCTACGAATCTGCGCAACTGGGTTTGGTCGAATTCGTCAAACCGCAGCGCGTGAACAAGGCCATGACCGGACACTTCAAGAAGGCCAGCGTCGCGCCGATGAAAGTGCTGCACGAAGTGCGTCTTGGCGAATCGAAGGACGAGACCAAAGTCGGCGACCGCGTGCTGGTGGAGAGCTTCAAGGCCGGTGAGTTGGTGGACGTGAGCGGCGTCAGCAAGGGCAAGGGCTTTCAGGGCGGCGTGAAGCGCTGGCACTACGCCGGAGGCGATGCGACCCACGGTTCGATGTTTCACCGCGCGCCGGGCGGCATCGGCGGCAGTTCGTTTCCGTCGCGCGTCTGGAAGAATCAGCATTTTCCGGGTCACATGGGAAACCAGAAGGTGACGGCCAAGAATTTGAAAGTGGTGAAAGTGGACACCGATGAGAACCTGCTGCTGGTCCGGGGCTCGGTACCCGGGCCGAGCGGGCAGTACATTTTCATTCGCAAGACGAAAAGCGCGAAGTAAGTTTGAGACTTAAAGAAGGACGAGAGATCATGCCGGTAGTGGACGTCGTCAATCTGGATGGCAAGAAGGTCGGCCAGGTGGAACTGGCGGAAGCGGTCTTTGGCGCGAAGGTGAATCAACACCTGTTGCACGAAGCTTCGCGGTGGTATCTACGCGGGCTGCGCCGGGGGACGCATAAAGTAAAGGAAAAGAGCGAAGTCAGCGGCGCGGGCCGCAAGCTGTGGCGGCAGAAGGGCACGGGCCGCGCGCGCGTCGGCTCGATCCGCTCGCCGCTCTGGCGTCATGGCGGCACGGTGCACGGGCCGGAGCCGCGCGATTACAGTTACGCGCTGCCGAAGAAAATGTTGCTCGGCGCGCTGCGCTCCGCGCTCTCCGCAAAACTGGCGGAGCAAAAGCTGACCATTGTGGAGGGCTGGGCGCTCGATTCGCACAAGACCCACAACCTGGTTGCCGCGCTCGAAAAGCTGAATCGCAGGAAGTCCGCTTTGCTGGTTTCGCACGGCGAAAACCGCAACCTGGAACTTGCGAGCCGCAACATTGAAGGCGTCAAGCTGGCCGCGCCGAACGTTTTGCAGCTTTACGACGTGCTGAAGCACGACCTCGTGCTTCTCTCAAAAGATGCCGCGGCGCGCTTGAACCATTCGCTCGATCCGGAGCGGAAGCCGGTGGTCGTGCCCGATGTGGCTTCGATTGCACCGGCCGCGAAACCGGCAAAGAAAGAAGCGGCGCCCAAAGCGGCAGTCAAGAAAGTGACCACTAAGAAAGCCGCAAAGCCGAAAACGAAGAAGGGGAAGGGATAAGCCATGGCAGCCCCTCATTATCAGATTATTCGCCGGCCGATCATCACGGAAAAAGGCCTTGGCGTGAAAGAAACGCAGCACACCGTGGTTTTTGAAGTTTCGGCGGCGGCCACGAAGACGGAAATCAAGGAAGCCGTGCAGCAGATCTTCAAGGTAAAAGTGGACAACGTGCGCACGGCCAACTTTGTCGGCAAGATGCGCCGCCGTGGCCAGAACGAAGGCTACCGGCGCGACTGGAAGAAAGCGTACGTGAAGCTCGCCGAAGGCGAAAAAATGATCGAGTACGCGGAGAACCTGTAAGACCGGGCCACGGGCAAACAAAAAGGATTTCGGAAGGTAAGAGGCAGCAATGGGACTGAAGAGCTTTAATCCATACACGGCGTCCCGGCGGTTCATCACCGTCGTGGATAAAAGCCACATCACCAAGCAGGAACCGGAGAAGGCGCTGCTCGAGCCGAAAAAGCGTTCGGGCGGGCGCAACAATCAGGGCGAAGTGGTGATCTGGCACCGCGGCGGCGGCCACAAGAAGCAGTACCGCAAGGTCGACTTCCGCCGCGACAAGGTGGGCGTGCCCGCGAAAGTGGCGGCCATCGAATACGACCCGAACCGCAGCGCGAACCTGGCGCTGCTGCACTATGCCGATGGCGAGAAGCGCTACATCATTCATCCCATCGGGTTAGAAGTCGGCGCCACGGTTTCCACCGGCGAAGGCGCGGACATTCTTCCCGGCAATGCGCTGCAGTTCAAGCACATTCCGCCGGGAACCATGGTGCACAACCTCGAGCTCTACCCCGGGCGCGGCGGACAAGTCGTTCGTTCGGCAGGCAGCTCGGCGCAGTTGCTGAGCAAGGAAGGCGAGATCGCTCTCGTAAAGCTGCCTTCCGGCGAAGTTCGCAAATTTTCCGTGGATTGCATGGCCACGATTGGCCAAGTGGGCAATCTCGACCATGAGAATGAAACCTTCGGAAAGGCCGGGCGCACGCGTTGGCGGGGCATCCGGCCCACGGTCCGCGGCGTAGCGATGAACCCCGTGGATCATCCGCACGGCGGCGGTGAAGGGCGCGTCAAGGGCAATCATCCGCAGACGCCCTGGGCTTTCCCGACGCTGGGCAAAAAGACCAGGCACAACAAGCGCACCGACAAGTTTATTGTCGAGCGCCGGAAGTAAAGCGACAGACGTAGAAGTAAAGGACAAGGGAACTGAGGCAAGAAACCGGGCGGCGAAGGAAGAGCGGCTCGGTGAGGCAGAAGATGATGCGAGCGACAAGAACACGAACAGCAGGACGACGCAGCCGGCCGGCAAAGCGTACGGCGAAGCGCCATATTGCCAAACTGGCGAAGCCGGCGCGTCCGGTGCGCGTGGCCGTGGCTCCTCCGGAGCCGGTGCTCTACAAGCTGTGCAAGCCGGGCTGGGCGGTGATCGTGGAGCGCATTCCGAATGCGCAAGGCACGCGGTTTGTCTGCCCGTTCTGCCCGAAGTCGCATCGCGTTCCGGGACCTGTGCGCGGGTTTAAGAAGGTGCGCCGCCCCCAGTGGGGCCGTTTACGGCGAGTGGAGGAATAGGGATCCATGGCACGCTCATTGAAAAAAGGGCCGTTCGTCGACGGCCATTTGCGCCTGAAGGTGGAAGCGCTGAACACGCGCAACGAAAAGAAGGTAGTGAAGACCTGGTCGCGGCGTTCGACGATCGTGCCGGAAATGATCGGTCATACCATCGCCGTGCACAACGGCAAGAAATTCATTCCGGTGTATGTGACCGAGCAGATGATCGGTCACAAGCTAGGCGAGTTCTCGCCGACGCGCTCGTTCAAGGGCCACGGCGTGAAAGCAGCTCTCGAAAAGGCCGCGGGCGTGGCGCCCGCAGGAGGCGGCGCACCAGGAGGGGCGGCACCTGCAGCTCCGGCGCCGAAGGCGTAACGTATGGCACAAGGGCAACAAGCCGTTTCCGGATCGATTGAAGCGCACGCTCTGGCGCGGCATGTGCGCATGTCGCCGCAGAAGGCGCGGTTGGTGATGGACCTGATTCGCGGGCAGAAGGCGCAAAGCGCGCTGCAAACGCTGAAGTACACGCAGAAGCGCGCGGCGAAACACATCGAAAAAGTGCTGCGCAGCGCCATCGCCAACGCGGAGCGCAAAGCTGACGAGGCCGGAGCGCCGCTCGACGTGGATGAGCTGTACGTCTCGAATTGTTTTGTGAACGAAGGCCCGCGCTGGAAGCGGTTACGCCCGGCTCCTATGGGCCGCGCGTTCCGCTATCAGAAGCGTACCGCGCATCTCTGGGTCGGCGTGGCCGAGCATCACGTCGCCGCCGCAGAACGCGTTGCCGCCATCGAAGCGGAAGCGCAAGCGCAAAAGGGTGTCCGTGGCACGGCACGCCGTGTTCGCAAGGCGCTGACCGGCAAGCAGCCGCCGCCGAAGAAGGGGAAGAAGTAGGCGGTCCGGCAAGGACCGCACGAAGGAACACTATGGGACAGAAAACGCATCCGTACGGATTCCGCCTCGGCTACAACAAGCCGTTCAAGTCGCGCTGGTACGCGGACAAGGAATACGCGGACTTGCTGCACGAAGACGTGAAGCTGCGCCGGGAATTAAAAGACAAGCTAAAAAGTGCGGGAATCAGCTCGATCGACATCGAGCGCGCGGCCAACAAGCTCGTCGTGCGGATTTATACCGCGCGGCCCGGCATCATTATCGGACGGAAAGGCGCGGAGATCGACAAGCTCAAGCAGGACGTGCAAAAGCGCACGAAACGCGAAGTGCACATTGACATCCAGGAAGTGCACCGCCCCGAATTGGACGCGCAGCTCGTCGCGGAATCGATTGCGTTGCAGCTTGAGAAGCGCGTGGCGTTTCGCCGCGCGATGCGCAAAGCGGTGGACTCGGCGCTTCGCTTCGGCTGCAAAGGCATCAAGGTCCGGGTGGCAGGTCGGCTGAATGGCGCGGAAATCGCGCGCAAAGAATGGTATCTGCAAGGGCGCCTGCCTCTGCAAACGCTGCGCGCGGACATCGATTTCGGCTTTGCTCAGGCCTACACGACCTACGGCGTCATCGGCGTGAAGTGCTGGATCTATCAGGGCGAAAACATTCCGCGCCGCACCCCGCGCGAGCAAGAAAAGCGCGAGGCAGTGACCGCCGCTTGAAGCGCGTTTTTAGTTGCAGGTTTTAAGTTATAAGTTTCAGAAGAGAAGAAGAGGAAGAAGGAAAAGGCTTTCGAGAGTTCTGGGTTTTGCGAGCGGACCGTTCTCCGGTTCGAGGTTTTACTCAAAACTTAGAACTTACAACGAGAACTAAGGAACAGAACGATGTTGATGCCGAAAAAGGTGAAGTACCGGAAGCAGATGCGCGGCCGGCGCAAAGGCAAGGCTTGGCGCGGAGGAGATTTGTCGTTTGGCGAATACGGTTTGAAAGCTCTCGAGAACGCATGGATCACCGACCGCCAGATCGAAGCCTCGCGCGTGGCCATCACGCGTTTCATCAAGCGCGGCGGCAAATTGTGGATTCGCATTTTTCCGGACAAGCCGTTCACCAAGAAGCCCGCGGAAACGCGCATGGGCAAAGGCAAAGGCGCGCCGGAGCGCTGGGTGTCGGTTGTAAAGCCGGGGCGCATCCTGTTTGAAATGGCGGGCATTGACGAAGCGACGGCGCGGGAAGCGCTCGGGCTGGCAGCGCACAAGCTGCCCATCCCCACACGATTCGTAAGCCGCGCGGGAGGACTCTAATCATGCCGCGGCGCATTGAAAAAATCCGCGAAGCGGGCCGGGAAGAGCTTGAAGCGCAGCACAAAGAGCTGACCGAGCAGATTTTCCGCCTTCGCTTTCAGTTGACCACCGGACAGGCGGAAGCCCTGAAGCGGCTACGCGAATCCAAAAAGGATTTGGCGCGGGTGAAGACCCTGCTGCGCGCCCAGGAATTGAGGAAAGCATAGATGGCAACCGAAACACAGAGTGCGGCGGTGGACACGCGCGGCGACCGCACCGTCCTGACCGGCAAGGTCACCAGCGCGAAGATGGAAAAAACCATCGTGGTGGAAGTGCTGCGGCTGGTGCAGCATCCGAAGTACCGCCGCGTCGTGCGCATCGCCAAGAAGTTTTACGCCCATGACGAAAAGCGCCAGGCCAAGGCCGGCGACACGGTGCGCATTGTGGCCTCGCGGCCGCTTTCGAAGCTGAAGCGGTGGCGGTTGAAGGAAGTGCTGACGCACAAAGCGTCGGCCGAATAAACGGAGCAGGGGAGCAGACCAATGATTCAGATGCGTACCTGGCTGACGGTGGCGGACAATTCCGGCGCGCGCAAGCTGACCTGCATCATGCCGGTGGGCGGCGACGCAGGATTGCAAGCCGGGCTCGGCGATGTCGTCACCGCCGCAGTAAAAGAAGCTACGCCGGAAAGCCAGATCAAGAAGGGAAGCGTGGTGAAAGCAGTGGTAGTGCGCATGCGCAAAGAGCGCCGGCGCAAGGACGGCACGTACATTCGCTTTGACGACAATGCCGCGGTGCTCATCAACGACGCTGGCGAGCCCATTGGCACGCGCGTGTTCGGCCCGGTGGCGCGCGAACTGCGCGAAAAGAAATTCACGAAAATCGTCTCGCTGGCTCCGGAGGTTTGGTAAGCCATGGCACTGACACACGCAAGGCCCGAGCGGCTCCGGATTCAGGTCCGCAAAGGCGACCAGGTGAAAGTAATGGCCGGCAAGGACGCTGGAAAGAGCGGCCGCGTGCTTTTCGTCAACGCCACGAAGAACACCGTGGTCGTCGAGCACGTTAGCATCATCAAGCGCCACACACGTCCCAACCCTTCGAAGAACGTCAAGGGGGGGATCGTGGAGAAGGAAGCGCCCATCGACGTTTCCAACGTGATGGTCATTTGCCCGAGCTGCGGCAAGCACACACGCGTCGGCCACACGGTTTTGCCGGACGGCTCGAAGATGCGCAGCTGCCGGCATTGCAAGTCGACGCTGGACAAGTAATTCGTAAAGGACGAGGCAAAGGAAGGCGATGAAAAGCCGATTGCAGGAAAAATACCGGGGCGAGACGGTGGCCGCGTTGATGAAGCGCTTTGGCTGGAAAAACCGCATGGCCGTTCCCAAATTGCAGAAGATCACCGTGAACATCGGCCTCGGCGAAGCCAGCCAGAATGCCAAGCTGTTGGATACGGCGGCGGTGGAACTGGGCCAGATCACCGGGCAGAGGGCGATTATCACGCGGGCGAAAAAATCCATTGCGAACTTCAAGATTCGCAAGGGCATGCCCATCGGCTGCGCCGTCACTTTGCGCGGCGACCGCATGTACGAGTTCCTCGACCGGCTGTGCAACGTGGTGCTGCCGCGCGTGCGCGACTTCCGCGGCTTGCCCTCGAACGCTTTCGATGGCCGCGGGAATTACACGCTGGGGCTGAAAGACCAGTTGGTCTTTCCGGAGATTGATTACACCCGCGTGGACAAGATCAAGGGCATGAACATCACGCTGACCACGTCGGCGAAAAACGATGAGCAGGGCCGCGAGCTGCTGAAAGGCCTCGGCGTTCCCCTGCGAGAAAGAGGAGCGGCTTAATCCATGGCACGAACCGCAAAAATCGCCAAGATGCGCAAGAAGCCGAAGTTCAAGATTCGCATGCGCAACCGCTGCCGCTGCTGCGGCCGCGCGCGCGGCTATATTCGCAAGTTTCAGATGTGCCGCATCTGTTTTCGCGGCATGGCGCTCCGAGGGGAAATCCCCGGCGTCGTGAAAGCGAGTTGGTAGGAGCCGCCGCGGTAAGCGGCGCAAGGATAGGAGATATGCAGACGGACCCCATTGCTGATTTTCTGACGCGCCTCCGCAACGCGGCGGCCGCCAAGCATCAGCGCGTCGACGTTCCCGTCTCGAAGCTGAAGACGGAGATCGCGCGCATCCTCAAGGAAGAGGGCTACATCTCCACCTATAAGCTGGTGGACGAGAACAAATCGCGCAAAGTGCTGCGCGTCTTCCTGAAGTACACGCCCGACCGCCGCAGCGTCATCAGCGGCCTGAAGCGCATTTCCCGGCCTGGCGCGCGCGCCTACCGCGGCTCCACGGAGATTCGCCCGGTCGTAGGTGGCTTGGGCATCAGCATTCTCACCACGCCGCGAGGCGTGATGAGCGGCCGCGCCGCGCGCAAAAACAAAATCGGCGGCGAGCTTCTTTGTGAAGTTTGGTAGGCGGAATTTCTAGGTAAGGACGAAACAGAAGATGTCACGTATCGGACACAAACCCATTTCAGTGCCCTCGGGCGTGAAAATCGCGCTCCAGGACGGAAAAGTCGAAGTGCAAGGTCCGAAGGGAAAACTTTCGGTCGCCGTGCCGCACGGCATCACTTTCGAGCAGAAAGACGGCGTCCTCACCGCCAAACGCGCCACGGAAGAGCATCGCGCGCTGCATGGCCTGGCGCGCGCGCTGGTGGCCAACGCGGTGCACGGCGTCACTTCGGGATTCAAGAAGGAACTCGACATCGTCGGTGTCGGCTACCGCGCGGAGCTGAAGGGCAAAATGGTCTCCTTCGCGCTTGGCAAATCGCACCCCATCGAGTTTCCCATTCCGGAAGGGATTCTAGTCGCCGTGGACAAGCAGACCCACGTCGTCGTCAGCGGCGCGGACAAGGGCCAGGTGGGACAAGTCGCCGCGGATATGCGCGCGCTTCGTCCGCCCGATCCATACAAACAGAAGGGCGTGCGCATTACCGGCGAGCGCCTGAAGAAGAAGGCCGGCAAGGCAGGTGCGAAGGCTGGCGGCGCGGCGGCATAGTTTTTATGCAGGGGCGGGCGGCTTGCCCCGCCCGTCTGGGGTTGCAGAGTTTTTGATTTCTTAGGAGAAACACAAGTGGCATCGGCAAGAGTCAGGAAGCTATCCAGGGATTTGCACCGTCAGCGCGTGCATCAGCGCGTGCGCACCCGCGTTGAGGGCACTCCCGAGCGCCCGCGCCTTTGCGTGTACCGCTCGCTGGGCCACATCTATGCGCAGGTCATTGATGACCGCTCCGGCAAGACGCTGGTCTCCGCGAGCTCCATCGATGGCGATACGAAAAAGAAATTGAAGGGCGGCGGCAACGTCGCGGCGGCCAAAGTCATCGGCAAGACCATTGCCGAACGCGCCAAGACCGCCGGAGTCAGCAAAGTGGTGTTCGACCGCGGTGGGTACAAGTATCACGGCCGCGTCAAAGCGCTCGCGGATGCGGCGCGGGAAGCGGGGTTACAGTTCTAAGCCTATGTCGAAGCAAATTTTACGCGAGAGTTTAGCGGTTCGCCGTCTCCTCGAGGTGAATCCTTCGGACCTGAAGGACGACGTGATCGCCATCAACCGCGTCACCAAAGTCGTCAAGGGCGGCAAGAACCTCAGTTTCTCCGCGCTGGTCGTTGTCGGCGACAGTCACGGCCACGCTGGATTCGGCATGGGCAAGGCGCGGGAAGTGCCCATGGCCATTAAGAAGGGCATTGAGCAGGCCAAAAAGAACCTGATCAAGCTGAACCTCAAAGGTTCCACGATCCCTCATCAGGTCCTGGGCCGTTACGGTTCCGCGCAAGTGCTCCTGAAGCCCGCGGGCGAAGGCACGGGCGTGATCGCCGGCGGCCCGGTGCGCAAGGTGATGCAGGTTGCGGGAATCACCAACGTGTTAACGAAATCCATTGGCACGTCCAACCCGCACAACGTTGTCAAAGCAACGTTTGCGGCGCTGCTGGGCCTGAAAGACGCTGCGCAAGTAGCTGAGACGCGCTCGAAGACCGTGGACGAAATCAGCGGCAGGCCAGCCAAAGAGAAGGCTGCCGTCAGCGAGGGCAACGCATGAGCGCGCAACGGAAGACTGCCGAAAAAGGCTCCGGCAACGTGAAAATCAAGTGGGTGGTGAGCTTTATCGGCTGCACCGATGACATGCGCCAGACCATCCGCGGCCTCGGTTTGCGGAGATTGCATCAAGTTGTCGAGCGCCAGGACACGCCGGCCGTTCGCGGCATGATTCACAAGGTGCGGCATCTCGTGGAAGTGGTGGAGTAAGAGAATGGCGAAAAAGACTGCAAGCCGTCCGCGCAAACGCGGCCAGCACAAGCCAGCGACACCGGCATTGAAAGAGCGCCGCGCGTTTACGCTAGCGAATTTGCATCCGCCCGCAGGCTCACGTATCCGCAAGGTTCGCGTGGGCCGCGGCATCGGGTCCAAGCTCGGCAAAACCTCGGGCTCCGGCAACAAGGGACAGAAGTCCCGCCGCGGCTATTCGCGCCGCCGGGGATTTGAAGGCGGCCAGATGCCGCTGCACCGGCGCATTCCGAAGCGCGGCTTCCACAATCTGTTTGGGGTCACCTATTCGGTGGTGAACCTCGAAGAATTGAATGTTTTTCCCGCGGGCGAAACGGTTACTCCGGATTTGCTTCGCGCACACGGCTTTGTCCGCCGGGCCACCGATCCCGTCAAGATTCTTGGAGACGGCGAATTGAAGAACAAGCTCGCCATTCACGCGCACGCGTTCAGCGCCTCGGCCAAGGAAAAAATCGCCAAGGCGGGCGGTACGTTTGAAGTGGTAGCGAAGTAGAAAATTACAGGGTACGGTATGAATCGATTCTTAGAAGCCATCCGAAACATGTTCCGCATCGAGGATTTGCGGAACCGCGTCATGTTCACGCTGGCGCTGCTGGCGGTCTATCGCGTTGGTGCGCACATTCCCACGCCGGGCATCAACGTCGCCGAACTGGAGCGCATCTTCAATTCGGCGGCAGGTTCCGCGCTCGGTCTCTTCGATCTTTTCAGCGGCGGCAACTTCCGCCAGCTCACGATTTTCGCCCTGGGCATCATGCCCTACATCACCGCCTCGATCATTCTCCAGTTGATGCAGGTGGTCTTCCCTTACCTCGAGCGCTTGCAGAAAGAAGGCGAGCTTGGCCGGCAGAAAATTACCCAGTACACGCGCTATCTGACCATCGTGCTCAGCGTCGTCCAGTCTTTGACCATCGCCGGTACGCTGCAGTCGCAGCCCAATCTGGTCTATCACCCCGGCCTTCCTTTCGTGGTGATGACTGTTCTCACGCTGACTACCGGCTCGGCTTTCATCATGTGGCTGGGCGAACAGATCAGCGAACGAGGCATCGGCAACGGCATGTCGCTGATCATCTTCGTGGGTATCGTAGTGGGTCTGCCGCGTGCAATCAGCGACCTCTATGAAAAGGCTTTTGTGACCCATCAGTGGGGCGGCTTCACGCCGATCTACATAATTCTTCTGATCGCCTTGATGATCGCGGTGGTGGCGTTCATCGTTTTCGTCGAGGGTGGCCAGCGCCGCATCCCGGTGCAATACGCCAAGCGAGTCGTGGGGCGCCGCGTTATGGGCGGGCAATCTTCTTATCTGCCGCTGCGCGTCAATTCCGGCGGTGTAATCCCGCCGATTTTTGCAAGCTCTTTGCTGGCTTTTCCGGCAACGATTGCGCTAGCCCTTAAGGGCAAATACGCCTTTGTGGACACCATTCAGTCCTACGTCAAATGGGGCGAGCCGCTTTACACCCTCTTTTACGTGGTGCTCATTGTGGTCTTCTGCTTCTTTTACATTGGCATCGTCTTCAACCCCACGGAGCTTGCCGACAACATGCGCAAGAATGGCGGCTTCATCCCCGGAATTCGGCCTGGTCGCACCACTTCCGAGCATGTCAGTAAGATTCTGAAGCGCCTTACGCTCATTGGCGCCGTTTACCTGGCGGCTGTTTGCTTACTCCCGGAGTGGATGATCGCCGGGATTCACCTCGACCATCTTGGCTGGGGCATCGGCGCCTGGTTTGACCGCCACTTCCCGGTCTGGTTCCTGAAAGGCCTGGGTGTGAACTTCTATTTTGGCGGCACATCGCTGCTAATCGTTGTCGGCGTGGCCATGGACACGGTGCAGCAGCTTGAAGCTCAATTGGTGATGAGGAATTACGAAGGATTTGCACGGAAGGGCCGGTTGCGCGGACGGCGCTAGGAGAGGCAAGCGGAGTGGCGAGCGGAGTGGCTCCGGAAACTCGGGCCCCTGAAAGGCTCGACCGCGCTGTCATTTTCCTGGGGCCTCCGGGCGCGGGAAAAGGCACGCAGGCGAAGGAATTAGCGAAGTTCTACCGTGCGCCGCATCTTTCCACCGGCGACATGTTTCGCGAGCATGTCAGCCTGGGCTCGTGGCTGGGCATGGAAGTGAAGCCCATCATGGCGCGCGGCGACCTGGTTCCGGACTCCTTGGTCCTGAAAATGGTCCGGGAGCGCATCGAGCGGCCGGATTGCTCGCATGGTTTTGTGTTTGACGGCTTTCCGCGGACCGTCACGCAGGCGCAGTACTTGGGCGTCTTGCTGCGGCAGAACGGTTATCGGCCTCCGTTGGTCGTGCATTTTGCGCTCGATCCGGATCTGGTGCTGAAGCGCATCACCGGCCGGCGCATGTGCAAGGTGGGCGGCGAGATTTACAATATCTACGAGCGTCCGCCGAAAGTGGAAGGCCGCTGCGACAATGATGGCGGAGAGCTGATCCAGCGGCCGGATGACCGGGAAGAAATTGTAGCGCCCCGGCTTGAGGCGTACGAGAAATTGACCGAGCCGCTGGTATCGTATTACCGGAGGCTGGGCCGCTTGCACGACGTGGATGCCTCGAAGAGCATCGACGAAGTAAGGAAGCACGTGCTCGAAATCGTGCGCGGTTCGCGCTGAGCGCAGCTGATGTGGTCGGCGCGGGAAGCGCTGGTTATAAAAGGAACGATGGCGATTCACCTGCGAAGTGCCGAAGAGCTGCAGAAGATGCACCGCGCAGGGCTCATTGTTCACGAAGTTTTGACCGCGCTGCGAAGCGCCGTCAAGCCCGGCATGACCACGATGGACCTCGAGAAACTCGCCGAGGAAAAAATCGCGGGAAAGCCGGGGCACGCTGCGTTCAAAGGATACCGCGGGTATCCCTGCATGCTGTGCACTTCGGTGAACAGCGAGATTGTTCACGGGATTCCGTCGGCCAAGCGCAAGTTGCGCGAAGGCGACATCGTCTCGATTGATTTCGGGATGGAAGTGGACGGCTACTACGCGGATTCAGCAGTGACGGTTCCTCTTGGGAGTGTTCGCCCGGAGGTGGAAAAGCTGCTGGAGGTGACCCGCGAATCGCTCGACCGCGCGATTGAGAAAATGCGTGCGGGCAACCGGCTCGGCGACGTCGGCCACGCGGTGCAGGCCTGGGTCGAGCAAAACGGTTTTTCGGTGGTGCGGGAATTCGTCGGGCACGGCATCGGCACCAGGATGCACGACGAGCCGAACCTGCCGAATTACGGTGAAGAAGGGCGCGGAGCGCGTTTGCAGGAAGGCATGGTCATCGCGGTTGAGCCGATGGTAAATGCCGGGCGCCCGGAAGTGCGGATGCGGGACGAATGGACCGCGGAAACTGCCGACGGTAGTCCCTCGGCGCACTTCGAGCATACCGTGGCGGTCACTGCCAACGGGCCGTGGATTTTGACGCGCCCGATAGAAGTGACCGGGCCAGCGTGGTGAAAGGAGTTGTAAGTTTTCAGTTTTGAGCAAGAACGGGCCCTAAACCGGCTCTTTTCCATACTTAGAACTAAGAACTTATA
>QHYL01000339.1 GCA_003224105.1 Acidobacteriota bacterium
TCTCTGGCGAGACCTTTCCGTGTCGGCAACGACGAAGAGTTCGGGCAGCTGCGAAGCTTGGTGGAGAAATTCGATGCCTGGACGAAAGGTCTCGCCAGAGATCAGTACGAGGGACTTTACGTCGTTGGGATGGAGACTTGCCGTTTCTACGGCATTGATGACTCCGTCGCTGCCGGGGCCTCCCACGCCAATGACATCGCGCTGAACGCCGGGCTGCGAGATCAAGAACTGGAATGTAATTTCCACGTCGGCTTGCCATTTCTCCTTGACGTATTCCCGTGTGCCGCCGCTTTCACCGTGTCCGCGACGATCCACGGTGAGCGTGTTGATTCCAGCGGCTGCCAGTTGACCCGCCACGTCGTCCCAGGATGTGCGTGTACGGTTGCTCTGATGGAAGAGCAGGACGCCGGGGCCCGGCTTTCCAGCCGCGAAGTAGCAGGCCTTAAGTAAGGTGCCGTCGGCGGATTTCAGATCGACGACGCGTGGATTTGGTGGCTGCGACTGTTGCGCGCGAGTCGCGCTCGCCGCTGTGCAAGAGATGAGGACTGCAAGGATCAACCAGTTTTGTAGCTGCTTCATTCGGGTGAGTCTCCTCGATTCGAGTGAATCTGGGCGACAGCCATTCGTACTCACTCGGATTTCGCCCGGCTCGCCGGCGGCACAATCCCGTTCATCCGCAAATACTCCACCATTTGTCCGTAATGATCGTACGCATGCGCCACACCAAACGTAGCCCTGTTCAAACGCGTGGAGTCGCCGCTTCCCGCGGGCTGCAGCATGTTTTCTGTCGTCAATGTAGCCGCCGCCCGATGTCCCAGCGCAAACGAAGTCTTCAGAAACGCGATAATCTCTGGTTTCGTCTTCAATGCTTCAGGACTGTTCCCGTCCTTCAGCCCTTCCGGCAGTTTCTCGCCGGTCAGGGGTGTCCACAGGAAATAGTTCGACGTCGCAATATGCCTTACCTCGACGGCAAACGTTCGCACTCCCTTGTACTCGCCCCCGGGAAGCTTCAAGCTTTCCGGCGAAAAGTTAAACTTTTCTTCCGGCATCGCTTCTGCCGCATCCACGACGAGTTTCTCGACGGCACTGATCTGTCGGTCCACCGTGGAAGCCACAGTCGCTGGAGCCTCCTGCGCCCCCGCTGCCTGCTGCCCCAACGCCGAATGTTGCCCCGAGCCCATCCACAGGGTCACCATCCCCCCGCACAGCACAACAACAAAGATCTTTTTCTTCATCAGGAGCCTCCATGAATTGTGATCGATCTCAGCTCACACGCCCCACGCCCTCGCTTAGACGCTCAATCCCCTCACTCGTTTTCGCTCTTGGCAAATTCTTGACACTTCGGCCGTCAAGAACGCGCGGGCAGAGTGTGTAACGGCTTCTCCACACTCTGGGTTGCCATCTCGAACCCGGTCGCGTGTTTGCCCGCGGAAAGGGGGCGCAAAAGAAGGTCGCGACGCAGGGCAGGGATCCGCTTTTGGCCGGCTATCATTGCAGCGGTGGCTTCTCGCCTTCCACTGGCGCAACGCCCGGCTTCCCTTCGCCACCAGCATTTCCCGTAAGGTTCACGCGCGCGCCAGCCCGGATCAATTCCGGCTCCCCGGGCGCCTGGAAGAACGTGAATCCCGCGCGCCCCTTCCACGCCTGCGGCCCGCCCAGCCGGATTCCGTGCTGCAACGTCACATCGTGAATGCGTGTGACCAGCGCTTCGTACTCTCTTTCGCCCTGCCGATGCCCCGAAAAATTCCCCAAGTCCGTGCTCGCCGCGAAAATCACATCAATCCCCGGCACCGACGCAATTTTCTCCGCGTTTTCCACCCCAATCGGCGTCTCAATCATAATCACCACCACCATGTTGTCATTGGCCACTTGCCGGTAATCGCTGCCCCACAGCGCCCCGTACTGCCCGTTGCCCTGGCTGCGCCGGCCCTCTGGCGGGTACTTGGACCACTTCACGGCCGCCTGCGCCTTCTCCACCGTGTCAACGGTCGGAACGATAATCCCCACCGCGCCAATGTCCGTCGCTTTCTGGATATCACTCTCGGTCGCGTCCGGCACGCGAATGAACGGCATCGCCGAAGACCCGCGGCACGCCCAAATCATTTTCGCCACGTCCTCAAAAGTCAGCGGGCTGTGCTGCATCTCGATCCACGTGTAGTCGTATCCCGCGTTGGCCACCGCGCAATAAATGTTCGGGTCGGGCGAGAACACCGTCGCACCAACCACCATCTTGCCTTCGCGCAGTTTCTGCTTCGCCGTGTTGAAAATCCGCGCCGGAGCCTTTTGCTGTTGCAAGTCGTTTTTGTAGGGACCGCCTTCGGAAGCGGTCCGCGGCGGTTGCTGCGCTCGCCCTTCTGCCTGCGCCAGGAAGATTAAAAGGACAACACTGCACAGCGCCGCGCAAATCGCAATCAGTGAAAGGGAATCTCGCGCTCTCATGGGGCTTCTCCTTCAGTCTTTCTCTTCCTCAAAGAATCCCGGATCCGCGGAATGATACTACTCCTCAGGCTGGGCTTACACCGCGAGTAACGGGAATGCGCGGTACATGGCAAACCATGAACCTCCACAAATAAATAAAGACCTATGAAAATGTATAAATCCGTCATTTTGGGGGTGGACACCGAACCAAGCCCTGTGGTTCAATCTTGCTTGTTGTGTCATTCGCGCCGGGTGGCTAACACCCATGTCCCAGCAATTTCACATCTCCAAGGTGGAAAACGGCAGCAGCCTTCGCCTGATCGAACAGGCGGACGACCTCGAACGCGCCCGCGAACGCGTCAAGAAACTCTCAGCCTTTTCGCCCGGTGAATACATCATCGCCAACCAGCAGACCGGCGAAACAATCTCCATCAAATCCCACGTCAAGCAGATCGTCTTTCAGATCGGCTATGACGAAAAAGATCTGAACGCCCGCGCGGAACTCTTTCGCCGCTGCGGCCACCATGTCATCTCGGTGGTGGACAACATCGCCGCCAAGCACGCCCTAACTTCAATTGAAAATGTGGATGTGTTCGTTGTCGGCCCCACCGCCCCTGAAGAAACGCGCAAGCAAATGGTGGACTGGCTGAAAGCGAATTTCCCAAAGATAAAAGTGGTTGCCCTGATTCCGTCTGCCAGCCGCCAGTTGTCCAGCGCCGATTACAACATCGTCCTGAACGACTGGGATGAGTGGCTTTCCCTCCTCGCCGCCGCAGGCTAATCCCTCGCTGTCCGGCCCATCGTCTTCTGGGCAAAGCGTAGCCCCACCTCGAACTTCAGGTGAAATTGGCTCTTGTCAGCCAGCCGCGAATCATCAGCGGGACGCCGATGCATGCGAGAATGCTCGCATTGACCACACCTAGGCGTAATGCAGCCTGAGCGATTCCTGTCATTGTTTCGTAATCGGCAATAACCGGGAGCAGCAAGAAAAAGGCGCGCAGCATATTCTTTCCTTTCCCTAGTTTCCTTCCTTCGCGGGCTCACCGACACGGGTCGAACCGCCGCTCCTGCGCGGCTGGCGAATCAGTCGCGTCACTCGGACGATGAACATCACTGTGGAAAAAATGGCGGTCACTAGCAGCCCGTAGTAGATCCACTGGTTTACGATTTGGGCCGCATGCGCGTATCCGCCCGCCGCGGAATCCGACGCAACGACCCAACTGCCGGCCCGAATTAGGGCATAGACAACTGCCAGCCCGCCAACGTGTACAAACACGCTGTGAACAGCGCGAAAGAGCGTCCAGTCGGGTCGGACAAGGTTAACGGTGGCGCGCACGATTTCGGCCACCGTCAGCAGCACGATGGGGAAGTACACCTGGTACCAAATCGGAGCGAGCTTCAGAAACGCCGCCGCAGGGCCCAGGATCAGGAAGGGGTAGTTTTGCACTTCTGTCATCCAGACAAGCGCAATCGTGCAGGCAATAATGATCGAGACGGACTCGAACCGCGAAATCCAGTGCCCGCGCTCGACGGGGAGGCTGATGTTCTTCTCCATCTTCACGTCAAGCTGGACCGCTCCGCACTTGCCGCTCAGGTCCCAGCGGTCCGGGTGTTTCGTAAGGTGCTTTTCAATCAACGAGAAAATCAGCGTCACTGCCCCCAACTGAATGAACAGTTGCAGCAGGCAGGAGGAAAGAATGTCGCCGAAGCGGACCGGTTTTCCGCTCACGCTCAACGCTAGAAAAATCGTTCCGATGACGCAGAAGCGGGTTTCCGCGTTGTTTGAGCAACGACTCCTGCTCCGCTTCCGTGAGCTCGCGCCCCAACTCGCTCTGCTTGTCTTCCATTTCGCTTTGAATGTCTTCAGTCAATTCGCGGATGATGTCTTCGCGCTGCGCTTCGGGTAGCGCTTTTGCCACAGCCTTCAAGTAGCGATCGACTAAGTCCATAACATGCTCCTTCCGTTCCTCACAGCATTCCGTTCAGGGAAGCATTGATGCTCAGCCACTCTACTAGCAGTTGTTTCAGGGTCACCTTGCCGTCCGCGGACAGCCGGTAAAACCGTTTGTTGCGCTTCTCTTCTTCGCGCCATTCGCTGAGCAGCAGCCCCTGGCTCTCCAGGCGCCGCAGCAATGGGTACAGCGTGCCTTCGTCAATCGCCATACCCCGTTCCTCAAGCGTCTTGCGCAGCGTGTAGCCATATTGTTCCTTGCGCAGGGCCGCGAGGACCGCCAGCACCAGAGAACCGCGGCGCAGCTCCAGCCGCAGGTTTTCAAACATTTCGTGGTTGTTTGTACCGGGCGTCATATAGTGTACGTCACACACTGTATGATACACAGTATAGGTTGTCAAGCACTTTTTGGGACTTTTTTTCAGGGGAAGAGGTACGCAGCGCCGCTGTTTGCGGCATCTTTCTTGCTTCTGTAGAGGCGACTTTATGTCGCCACTTTGGAGTGCTGCGGCCCAGCCATGGCTTTTGCCGCCGCCTGTTAGGTGGCTCTTTATTGTGCAGGGGCACGACATCGAAAATTCCGGGCAGCAGCCGGAATGTCGTGCCCGTCTTTGCAGCGCGGGGCTTCAGTTTACCTTGAGCTCGAACGGCTGGCACCTTTCTTAATTGCCTTCCCCGTCCCCGCCCGCCGCGGCGCCGCTATCGGAGGGGTGTGGGGGCAGGATAGATTGGGCCCTGATTCTGTGGAGCCGTCGCAAACTTTTCCTCCCACTTCAGCCGTCCCGTCATTTGCATCACCACAAACAGCGTCAGGATTGCTCCAATCGTCACCGCCAGCCCCGTGAACCCTTCAAAGAAAAACGCGTACGAAAAAAGCACCAGGTAGATCAGTTGCGTCAGCCCCGCGTCCACTACCGCGAATCGCAAATCCACCACCAGGCGCAGATAACTCACCACCAGCACAATCGAAACGATCGAAGAAATCACGAACGCTGCATGAATCGAAATATGGTCCGCCAGATACGCCAGCAGCAGGTGGAACGCAAAGAACGCGCACGCCAGGAAAAAGTAGTTCATCGGATGCAGGTTGTTCCCGCGCATCGTGGACAAGATGAATACCAGAAAGAAAAAGAAGAATAACGAGACCGGCGCGAAGTAGCTGATTCGTCCCGCCAGCGGCCCCGGCTGCAATTTCTGCGGCATCTTCAGCGCAATATCAAAACCGGACACCAGGTTTTCGTAATTCCATTGCAGCTCCCAGCCGGTCGCGGTCTGGCGTTTTTCTGTCGGCGAAAGGGAATTCTCCGGAAAATCGAACGCCGAAAAATCCGTCTTCACCAGCAGATGGAAGTCACGCGCCTGGGAGATCTCCTTATCGGCCTGCGAATTCGGCTGCCCCGCGTTTGCGCTGGAAAACGAATAACGCCAGCTATCCAGTCCCTGTGAGCGGTATTCCGCGTGCAGCACTGCTTTTGCGCCGCCCGCCAGCCGCACTCGCGCCAAGACTTGCGACCCGCTGAACAGCAGCGGCAACGCCGCGTCATCCGCCTTCAGTTGCACGTTGTCGTACACTGCCTGTTGCGCCGGAAGTGGCAACGCAATCGCAAACTCCTCTTCGCTCGTCTTGGGATTCTGAAAAGTGTACGATCCGTCGAAATCCACCTTGTATGTGCTGAACCACAGCAGCCCCTTTTGGCGGTAATCCACGTGCAGCGCCGCTGTGATCCGGCTGCCGTCAATTTTCACCGGATCCGAATGCTGATAAGTCTCCTTCCGCGTCCTCTTCTTTCCGTCGTACTCATCTTCAATCGTTTTTACTTCCTGCCATTCCCGCGTAATCGCGGGAGGCGCCTGCTGCTGTGGCGCACCCCAGGTCGACGCCACACGTCCCGATAGCCCGGATTCTGCGCTATAGGTTCTAGTGAAAATCGTGGTGCCCAGAATCGCCCAGGCCACCGCCGTGCACACGAAGATCCCGCTGATGGCTGCAATGCGCTTGAACATGTTGGATGAGACTCCTGTTTTTCTCCGCCGCACTCTTACTCTAGCTTATGCAATTTGCATTGTCAAGTACTTTGTACAGTAAAGCTAAGTCGTAGGGGCACGATATATCGTGCCCTTCTTCGCCGCCGTAGTGGCGGGTCTTTAAGACCCGTGCTTTTCTCCCGCCTTTCGCACCACGGCTCCCGATGGCTAATATGACGCTACTCGATTTGTGGATGCGACTTTGAGTTTCGTTACGGCATGACATACCGCGCCCGTCTTCTCATGTGGTCGTCAGGTGCCTCGGGGTGTGGTTTCCACATGTGTAGCCGATATCCGGGGATATCCACTGGTGTTCTGCGGAATACGAAGGGTGCAAATCAACACAAAAGCGCAGAAGGGGAAAAGAAACATGAGTCTTGCCAAACAAACAACATAGGTATGCCCTAAGAAATTACTGGACAAGTAAACAAGGATGTGCTATAAGGGTTTTTCTATTTAGGCATCTGCGTTTATTTGCCCGGCAACTTATGTACGCTTTTTCCATCCGGTGCGCTGCGTCGGGAAGTCCTCGCTGCCCCGCCCATGAAGATGTCCCAACGGGGATATTTTCATCTAATCCCTTTGATTTCAAGCAGTTCCGCACTCTTTTGCGCAACCGAGTGTCCCCAACCCCTTTTCCATCAATCACTTCCGCACTCTTTCCCAGGCAATGGAAGGGGGAGGATGTCTCTTGCCCATCCGCTCGACACTCGTCGCTTGCCACCGTAAGTCCTGTGTTTGCCACACATCCGAAAAATCGCCTGCTAACTCCTTTATTCGCCACACATCCAAAAACAGCCTCCCGCAAGTCCCTTGTTTGCCACACTTACGATACCCCCCGGGGCTGTGTGCCTCTTTTCTCCCGATTCGGGACGAGTTCAATAGCCCAATCGCAAGGCAAGCCCTGTTGCTTATTCGGCCACGAGGTCACCAGTCAAGAATC
>QHYL01000340.1 GCA_003224105.1 Acidobacteriota bacterium
TTTTTCTCAATGGCTCAATCTAATCGGCCTCCCCGGCGCTTCCGTCCCCATCGCCCTTTCGAACGAAAGTCTTCCCATCGGCGTGCAAATCATCGGCCGCCCCTTCGAAGACGAACTCGTCCTCGCCGTCGCCGAAGCCCTCGAACACTCCCGCGGTCCCTGGCAATCCCCTCCGCTCGATTTTTAGCTAATCGAAGAAAGCTCTACTGCGGTTGTTTCGTCAGTTCTGGATTTGGAATCGGACCCTCTTCAAGCGCATCGCGCTCCTTGTTCAGGCGCGTATCGATCGACTTTTGCGCGGCCGCGAACTCCACCTGCGCTTCTTTTTCTCGTCCCAGCTTGCTCAGGATTCTTCCCCGCAGGAAGTGGCCTCCATGAATTTCTGGCGACAACCGCAATGCCACATCCGCCAACTTTAACGCCTCGTTCCATTTTTGCCGTTTCTGATAGAGCTTTGCTAAACCCAGGTAAGCATCGCCGTTCTTTGCATCCCTTTTCAATGCCTCATGAAACGCCTTCTCCGCGTCTTCGTCTCTTTGCATCCGCGAGAAGAGCACGCCAAGCTGTTGATAATTGTCCGCAAGATCCGGCTCCAGCTCCATGTCCTTCCGAAACTCCGATTCGGCGCGTTCGTTGTCTCCCAACCGCATGTATGTGATTCCCAGATTCATGTGTAGAAACGGGAGGTTGGGATTGACCGTCGCGGCCAGTTCCAATTCTGTCTTTGCTTCAGCCACCTCAAAGCGGTTGAGAAATGCCTTTCCTAAAATCAAATGGTATTCCGCCGTCTGGCCGCCAACCTGGATCATCCGGTGCAAAATTTTTTCGTCGAGCTGTTTCTGGCCGGACTCGACGGCCGCGATGTCGTACAAGTACAAATACAAAACGTCGTCGGACCTCACGGACCAAAGAGGCTCCAGCACTTTCGCGGCTGCCGCAAAACGCATGGTAAAGACTTGGCACAATCCCAGTAAGTAACGCGCCTGCTCCGAGTCCGGCTGCTCGCGGAGAACAGAAGCAAGGGGGGCAATCGCTGCGGCATAGTTTCCACGCCGGTATTCCACCAGCCCGATGTTTAAGCGGATTCCCGTCATCTTCGGCTCCAGCGTTCCGGCTTTTCGCAAAAGCGCGAATGCCCGATCCCACTCCTTGCGCCGCATGGCGATCACACCGAGATTCGAATACGCAGCTCCAGAACGTGGATCAACCGCAAGGACTCGGTGAAACGCCGCTTCTGCAGTGTCAAGATCACCATCTTTCAGCGCCGCCTGCCCCTCCGCGAACGATGCCTTTGGGTCCGGCCGTCCCGTGGCGCCAGCCTGAGCGGCAGCGAAGGAACGCTGCGCGCCAGCTTTACCACCAACAGAAGTCAAAACAACGAGAGCCAGCGCTCCGCTAGAGGTAAAGCGTTTTAGCATTGCTGTTTTCATCCCGGCTAGTGTCCGGTAGCGCCTCTCAAATTACAAGAACCGCCCGGCCAGTGGGCTTGTCAACTCGGCGTCAGCCCTTCCTGCGGGCCCCTCCGCCATTGCGATCTTTTTTTGTGAACTTCCCTCTTGACAACGGCCTTTTGTTGCACTATTAATTCGTTTTAATAAGCAGCTTTGGTGCGGTTTTCGCGATTGTCGAGTGGTGGGGGCTGGCTCAGTGAGGGGCTTCCTTCGAATAGCAGTATTCGAACAGAATTTAATAGCCTCTGGAACTGTGTCCTCAGTTTCCATCAGTTCTCGTCGTCACCCCAATTTCCATTTCTTTTTGGAGGTCTTACCGTGACGGAAAATTCTAATCTTTTGCATCGTCGAAACAACATCATTGGAGCCGCGCGCTTCTGGCTGTGCACATTCCTGCTGGCTCTAACCTTTCCTCTTGCCTCACGAGCGCAAGACACCGGCTACATCAGCGGCACGGTGGTGGACAAATCCGGCTCTGCCGTCGTCGGCGCAGAAGTTGTCATTGCTAACACTTCCGGCAACTTTACGCGCACAACCAGCACCAATACCGACGGCGCGTATGTGATCGCCGGCTTGCCCGGAGGCACATACAACCTTACCGTGACCGCCAAAGGCTTCCAGAAGTATTCCGCCCGCGGCGTTGTCTTGGAGGTTGCCCAAAAATCACGCATTGACGTCCAACTCACCGTCGGCGCTGTCACCGAAACCGTTGAAGTGACTGGCGAAGCTGTGGCCCAAGTGGAAACCACGTCCTCTGATCTCACGAACACGGTCACTGGCAAGCAAATAGATAACCTCGTGCTTAACGGCCGCAACTTTACCCAGCTCGTAAATCTGGCGCCCGGTGTGGTGAGCCAGACGGGTCAAGACGATGCCAAAGTCGGCGTGTACGGCAACGTGGCCTACAGCATGAACGGCGGCCGCACCGAATACAACAACTGGGAGCTCGACGGTGGCGACAACATGGACAACGGCAGCAACGCCACCCTCAACGTCTACCCCAATCCGGAGGCCATCGCCGAATTCAAGGTCCTCACCTCCAACTACGGTGCCCAATACGGCCGCAACGGCTCCGGTACCGTCGAAGTCGAGACTAAATCGGGCGGCGCGACTTTCCACGGCAGCGGGTTCGAGTATCTCCGCAACGAGTTCTTCAATGCGAAGTCCTGGGAAGAAGGCGCTGATCCCACCGCCAAAAAAGCGCCTTACAAGAAACATGATTTCGGCTACACCATCGGCGGGCCGATTTATATTCCAAACCACTACAACACCGGCAAAAAAAAGACATTCTTCTTCTTCTCCGAAGAGTGGCGCAGGGAGAAAAACCCTCACACCACCGGCCTTGTGAACGTCCCATCGGATGCCGAACGCACTGGTAACTTCTCTGATCTTTGTCCCGCTTCGGGAGACTTTTTCCGCACAAACCCAAACGACAAGAGCGGCAATCCGGTTCTTCCTCCTAATACTTCCCTCTTTCCGGATTGCCCCGCCACCGGTAAAGGACCGGCTGTCACAGCAGCGGATGGTACCCAGGCACAGAGCTTCGCACCGTTTGTTGGCAACCAGGTAACGGCCGATCCTGTAGGCCAAGCGTTACTGGCGCTGATCCCGAAGGCGAGCCCTGGTTTGACCAACAACGGATTCCCGGCAGTCTTGCAAACCGTTTCTCTTCCGGAGACCTGGCGTGAGGAGTTGATCCGCGTCGACCACAACCTTACAGACAATTACAGACTGACTTTCCGTTATATCCACGACTCCTGGCAGACGCAGACCGAGAATCCCCTGTGGGGCAATGGCACTAGCTTTGAAGATGTCAACACCGAATTCGTCGGCCCCGGGACCAGCTTCGTCGCCAGGTTGAATGCCAATATCTCACCAACCTTGCTCAATGAATTTGTGGCCAGCTATACGGCAGACCACATCTTTCTAACTGCCCTTCACAATCCTCCGCTTCCTTCTCCCTTCCCGATGGGCGTTCTTTTCAACAATGGCCAGGGTGGAAAGCTTCCGGCAATTTCTTTGGGGAACAATCTCTCGTACGGCGGCGGTTTTAGTGCCGACACCGGCTACTTCCCATGGAATAACGCCAACCCCGTCTACACCTACCGCGACAATATGACCAAGATCGTCGGCACTCACACGATGCAGTTTGGCGTTTATATGGCGTTCGCGCAAAAGAACGAGCAGAACTCTCCCTACATTCAGGGCATTCTCACATTCGATTCCAGCAATACATCGATCCCCAGCACGGGGAACTCCTTTGCGGACCTACTGGTGGGCAAGGTTGCCCAGTTCTCCCAAGTCAATCTCCAAGCCAAATACTACAACCGCTATCGCATCGTCGAACCTTACTTCCAGGACGACTGGCGGATGACGCAGAGATTCACCCTTAACCTCGGCTTGCGGCTGAGCCTCTACGGCACTTATCGGGAACGCTATCGGCATGCCTTTAACTTCGAGCCAACGGCCTTCACAGGCGGCGGTTCGCCTGTCATTGACGACGGCACAGGCCCTACGGGGCAAGAAGGAGCGTTCATTCCCGGCCCCGGTAATCCCTTCAACGGCATCGTTCAATGCGGCGGCTCCGGCGGGGTCTCCCTTATTCCCAGCCTTGTAACGAACTCGTTCCCCGGCGCAACGATAGGCTCCGGCAACGAAGCCAACACCGAATCCCTCGAGGGGTCTCCGCCATATTCACTCAACGCTTCTCAATTCAACGTCAACGGCTACACCAACATCGGTGGCGGGGGTTTGTTGTTCCCTCTAGGCGTTAGTTCGGTCCCTAACAAGGCTATCTGGCCGTATGTCCAACAATGGCACGTGGACGTTCAGAAGGAGCTGCCGTCTCACTTCGTCGGTACAGTTTCCTACGTCGGCAGCAAAGGGACGCACCTCTCACAGCAAAGAAACCTGAACCAGATTCTCCCTGTGTCTTCAGGCAACCCATTTGCCGCCGGGCAACCAATTACGTCGGCAGATTGCGACAGCCTGTCGTCCTCCGGCCAACTTGCCAACGGGACTGCTGTCACGGGGCAGGCAGCCACCGACCTGGGTGTTGCCTGCGGCAACGATCCCAATCCCTCGCGTCCTCTAAATGGGTTCGGTAATATCACGCGCCTGGAAGATC
>QHYL01000328.1 GCA_003224105.1 Acidobacteriota bacterium
ATCTCGTCGGGCTTTATCTCTTCGAGCAGGCGATTCAAACCGCGGCTGCCCGCCCATTGTTGCGTCACAAACGCAATCGTCGCTGTGCCCTTCGCTTTGCTGTCCTTCATACGTTCGAGCAATTGCAAAAGCGCTGCGCAACCAAAACGGTCGCCTGTGGCTGGCCCGGCTTCCCCACTTTGTCCGACTGGGAACCACTTCCGCTGCAGCGCGATGGGATCGAGGAGGTCAACACCCGCGGCGCGCACTTCGTCAGCGGTAGCGGCGCCGATGTCCACGTACATTTCGTCGGGATGATTCATCTTCGGAGGATTCACGCGCGCGGGCTGAAGATGAACGCTGAGCCCGGCGAAGACTCCGGAGACTTTCTTTCCGGAACGGGTCATGACCCAAATGGGCTGCGCAAAATGCAGCGTGTCAAATACGGGATTGGGAGCGGCTTGCGGCAACCGTTGGACGCGCAGAAAACCGTCGGGAGTGATCTCGCTGACGACGTATCCCGGTTCGTCTACGGAGGTCGCCAGCAGGCGATGCGGCGAGCCGCTGCCGAAACTGATCCAAAGATTGCCGAGGTTGTCGGTCTTGGGAGAGAGGCTGCGAAGCTGGGTACGAATTTCCTCGATGAGCGTCTGCTCATACCCAGACACCGCAGGGATTTGGGCGAGACGGGACACGTCCATCATCGGTGTCTGAGCGGTTGAGCAGCAAGCTATCGCCAAAAGCACAAGCGCGGAACCGAGCGTCCGAAGGCACCACTTCATGAGAGATTCTCCTGTTTGGAAAAATGAACCTGGCCTGCGTCACCGGCACAACGCTTCGATCAGCACTTCCTTTTTCTTTTCGGCGAGGCGCGACAAGGCGTCCAGCGAAGCAAAATAGCCGCCTACCGCAGCCGCTGCAAACAACGCAAAAGCCTCCGCAGGAAGCCAGCTGTTTTCCATCCATCGCCCTGCAAGAAGAATGACCGCCGACACTCCGCCGAAGACGAACTGCGCGCCAAAGGCGATAAGCACAGCCATACCGGACTGCCGTTGCCCGCGCATCTGGCCAAATTCCAGCTTGCGCGGAAAATTAAGAGAAGACCAGTTGGCTAGCGTTAGCTGCCCCACAACTGCGAACACGATTGCGGTTAGTGTGGCCACAAAAACGGGGAGCGAAGGCAAGCCCAGCCGCCAGGCAAGCATTGCCAGCGACAACCCCATTTCCACAGCCAGCACCAACAGGAGCAACAGATTCTTACCCAGGAAAACCTCGCGGAAGCGCGCCGGCGCCATGAAGTAGGTTTGAATCCCTCGTCCTTCAAAGGCAAAACAATTGTAGGCCGGCGCCATCAGAATCAGAACGAGGTAAGCCATGATGCCCGGGAAAAGCATCTCCGAGGAGATTTGATGTTCGGACGTGGGGTGCTTTCCTGTGAACATCGAGCTGAAGATAAGAACCAGGGTGGGCGGCATGATCAACGTAAAAAACGAAAAGCTATTGCGCGTAAGATAGCGGAATTCCTTGCGGACGATCGCAGCCACTTGCGGCGATAGCGCGCCTAAATGGTCGGGAGCATCATCTGCTTTCGCAACGGCACGCACGGCGACAGGCGCAGGCGCGGCAGTTTCGCTCAATTCTTCGCCGCGATATTGTTTGGCAAAGCGGGCCCAAAGGAAAATGCTGAACACCGCTGCATAAAGCAATAGCCCGGCGCAGCCAAGAGCAGCTCCGCCCCAATGAGCCTGCGCCGCTGAAGCAATCGCCCTGCCTGCAAGCGCAGGCGGAAACCACGAAAAATAGGGCGTGATCCGTTGTGCCGGGCGCAGAATCGGGCCGTAGCGCCGCATGACCGGCTCGACGAGGTTCAGGGAAACCATCGAAAGAATGAACAGCGCGAAAAAGATCTCGCGAGTTCTGCGCCGCGACAACAATCGTTCGAGCCACGAGCCGATAAGGCGCTCCAGAGTCACATTCAACAGCAAAAAAAGCGTGACCACCAGCAGCATCGCGGGCAGAACTGCCGGTTTCGCTGCCACCGCGCCCAGGGTCATGGAAACAAGCCAACAGACGGATGCAAGAGCGGAAAAATCGGCCAGTCCGTAGGCCAAGCTGATCACGTAAAACGCGGTGAGATCCAGCGGAAAACGCAGCAAGGTCCCGAATTCGAAAGCTGCACTGAATCCCGCAGCGAATATAGGAAACAGCTGCCAGAAAACAAAAACGCCCCAGAAAAGCAAACTCAACAAGCCCAAGCGGCCCACGGAAAGAAAGTTATAGGCACCGGCGAAGAAAGCGAAGCACAACCCGAACACGAAGAGGGCGCTCATCACTCCCACAAAAATCAGGCCGATCAGATCAAAGCGATTGCTTTTCCTGCGGAGACCGTTGCGAAGCAAGCGCCAGCGCAGGCCGGCCACCAAACGAATCTGGGTGAGAATCCCGACGGGAACAGCTACATCAGCCATGAGAGTTCTTCCAGGTGGGGACGTTCCGTGCCGTCCTGGCCAACAATGGAGAGGAAAACCTGCTCGAGCGTTGTCTTGCCTCCGGCTTCGCCCGAAATACCGGCGCGCAGTTCTTCCAGCGAACCCTGAGCCACCAGCCTGCCTTTGTGAATGATGGCGATGTGGCTGCAAAGGCGCTCGACAATCTCCAGAACATGGGAAGTCAGGAAAATGGTCGTGCCGCGTTCGGTCATGCGGCCGAGAAGAGCTTTGAGCGCGCCCGCGGCGAGAGCGTCCACGCCTTCAAAGGGTTCGTCCAGAAACAAAATGCGGGGATCGTGGATGACGGCAGCGGCGAGCGCCAGCTTCTTTTGCATGCCGTGCGAATAATCCGCGATCAAGGTTTTGGGCCGGTCGGCAAGCTGCATGAAGTCCAGCAATTCGCGCGCGCGCCGCTGCGTTGTCGCGCGGTCCAATCCATACATGCGTCCCACAAAATGCAAATACTCCGGACCCGTAAGCCTTTCGAGAAGCCCCATACCTTCCGGCACCACGCCGATCTGGCGTTTTACTTCGACGGGATGCGCTTCAAAGTCCACCCCGAGCAGCTCCATGCTTCCCGATGTGGGCGCAAGCAAGCCGGTTAGCATTTTAATCGTCGTAGACTTGCCGGCCCCGTTCGGCCCGAGGAACCCGAAGAATTGGCCCGCGGCCACTTGAAGATCCATGCCGTCGACGGCGGTGAGATTCCCAAATCGGCGGGACAACTTTTGCGTGCGAATGGCGATTTCCGACATTCCGGCTCCCCCAACAGGCACTGCGCTGAAACTCTAACACGAGTTGCGCGCGGTTTAGTGAAGGTACGTGCGGAAGGGAGCAGAGAATTTGGGCTAGCCAGGCTTGCGCGGATTCGAACCTTGCGTGGTGAGCTGTTGTAACTCCTTGGCTGGAAATGCGGCAAGAACGGCAGGCAATTCGACGCGGAAAACCGCGCCGCCTTCCTGGCGGTTATAGCAAAGGATTTTTCCGTTGTGTTCCTGGACGATTCCGAAACAGATGCTCAGGCCGAGGCCTGTGCCTTTGCCGACCGGCTTGGTGGTGTAAAAAGGATCGAAAACGCGATGCGGTTCCTTGATGCCCGGACCTGTGTCTGAAAACAAGACGACCACGTTGCCGCGGTCCCGCATCGTTTTGATCGTCAGCACGCCGCCTTTATGCGATTCCATGGCGTCGATGGCGTTGCTAACGAGGTTGAAAAACACTTGCATGAGCTGGTTGCCGTCGCCGCGCACTCCGGGGAGCACGGATTCAAGCTGCAGTTCAATGCGCGTTGTGGAAGAGCGAAGATCGAGCGTGCGAAGCTGCACGGCATTGGTCACCACGGTGTTGATATCGAGAAGCGTGCGCTCTGGGGGAACTTGCCTTGCAAAGCTCAGCAGATTTCCAACCAGCGTTTTCGTCCTCCGCGCCTGCTCGCGGATTTTCGAAGCCGTCGAACGCGCCTTGTCGGGCAAAGCCTCGTCATCCGCCAGGAGGTCCGAAAACCCAAGAATGGCGGCGAGTGGATTATTGATTTCATGAGCTGCACCGGCAGCAAGCTGTCCCAGTGAGACGAGTTTTTCGGTTTGAACCAGCTGCGTTTGAAGACGTTTTAGATTCTCCAGCGCCTGCTCCGACTGAACGAGCAATCGCGCGTGATCCGTCTCCGCAAAGTGGCTGCGGACAAAAATCAGTCCTGCCAGGGGCAACGCCACTACCATAGTTGTCACCAGACGGAAATCACGAACGTCCGGCTCCCTGAGGTCGGCACGCAAACTATACAATGCAAGCAGGGGCAGAGAAATCACGGCAGCCATGGCCAAACGGCTGGACCAGCCGTGAACGCTCTGTGAAGAATCCTCCAAGGGATGGGACGACTCCTCTGGTTGAATAGCATCCAATTGGGCGCGATTCGAATACGCAATCAAGCCTGCGAGTGCGAACCAGAAAAATGCAGAAATGAGCGGCAGGTCGTACAAACTTCCCGTGTAGTAGGTACCAACGTCGTTCTGCACATCAACGACTAAGGAGGCCAGCATGTAGGCCACGGAAGCGCCCAACAAATGGAAGTACACTTTTTTCCATGCGCCGTTGCTTCGCAGCCACAAAAAGATGAGCCAGAAGGCGATCAAGCCATTTTGCGTGTCGGTGATGAGGTTGAAATTGTGGTTGTATTGCGCGGACGAGGGCGTGGCGTAAATCCATGGCAGTACAAAAAAGATGTAAACATAGGTCCACCATGTCAACAACAAGCCAAAGTCCATATACCCCAGGCGCGGGCGCACCGCACCGCTCCTGCGATGCGGCAGGAGGGCCAGCGCGGCCATCAAGGGGATGCCGCGCAGGAAGAACAGAATGTCGCCTGGATACAGCTGGGGGAGGGGCCGACGAAGATATACCTCGTAATAAGTCCATTGAAACTGCCCCATCATCCACAGTGTGCAGCTCAGCGCGATCAGCATCCAGAAGATGTTGCGCCGCCAGTACGGCGTACCGGCGTTGAGAAGCAGCCCGGCGTTGGCAATCAGAGGTACGATACACTGGACGACGTCTCCAAAGACGACTAGACTCTGCGAGCCACGGGAAAGCGACAAGGAGACGCCTGCGTAAAAGGCCAGGACAACCAGCCATATGCCAACGGCCCAGGTGATCGCGCGGGAGGCAGTCATACGCTCGGTGATTCCAGTATAGACTTTCGCAATCGTTCCGGCGCTTCGAAATTCCCGGGATTAGCTGGAATATTAACTATTGCGCGAGAAACTGACTGGCGAGCAGGCTTGGAACCGGCGCAGTTCGTCTGGCGGAGGAGGGGGGATTCGAACCCCCGAGACCCTTTCGAGCCTAACGGTTTTCAAGGCGGGTGATTGCGCCTTGGCTCGCTGGTAAGTTGCTGAAAACTAAAGACGCCGTTCGGCTCCCTCTGGACGGTTTGGGCACAGTTGGCAGCTTATTGGGATAAATTGGGATAAACCCATTTACAGCGAATCAAACACCGAAAACGGACTTCGCTCGTACCCAAGACTCCACCCCGGCGGATCGTGAAGATCCATCGCATAATTTCCGTATTGCCGACCACCCGCCCAGAGCCTCATTCTTTGCTTCCAACAGCCCGTGTCAGGACTGCAACTGGCCTCACTGCCCGGCCATAACAGGCCCAGAAGGCAAATGACTGCTGACATCACGGGAAGCGCTGCAAACAGTCGTGCACGCCTCAACGTCGGACGCAGGTGCATTTTGCCCTAGGGAACCTCAACGTTTGTTGGCTACCGACTTGACTCGTTGCGAATCGAGGATTTCACGGAGCTTGCGCATGACCGCGTTACGGGTGTAGGGCTTCTGAAGAAATGCCAGGCCTTCTTCCAACGGCGCATTCACACCGTCCCGAACAATGCCATCTGCATAGCCAGAGACATAGAGAACTTTCATTTCCGGAAGAGCTTTGATGAGTCTGGTGGCTAGTTCCCGGCCATTCATTTTTGGCATGATCACGTCTGTCAACAGGACGTCGATGGGTGCGTTGTGTGACTCTCCCAGGCGAAGGGCTTCCTCTGCTGATTCCGCCGCTATCACGGCATAGCCACCGCTTCGAAGGAATTCGCAAGTGACTTCTCGCAGCGAGGCGTCGTCTTCGACGACCAAGATCGTCTCTGAACCGTGAGGCAGTTCCTGAATTCGTTCGACATGTCGAGGAGCTTCCGCGGCGGCTTCCACCATCGGCAAGTAGATCTTGAATTCTGTGCCGTGACCGGGCTCACTGTACACCCAGATATAGCCGCCACTTTGCTTCACGATGCCGTACACCGTTGCCAGTCCCAGCCCCGTACCTTTCCCTTGTTCTTTGGTTGTGAAAAAGGGCTCAAAGATATGGGATTGCGTTTCCTTGTCCATTCCGCATCCTGTGTCGGTAACAACGAGTTGCACGTAGCGCCCCGGACCGACTACGAGTCGTCGATCCGCATAGGCTTCGTCCAGCTCAACATTGGAAGTGGCAATTGTTAGCTTGCCGCCTCCTGACATGGCGTCTCTCGCGTTCGCAGCAAGATTTACGACGACCTGCTCCAGTTGTCCGGGATCAGCTTTTACATTGCCGAGCGTGGAGGCGATCTGGAAATCCAATTCGATATCCTCTCCGATCACACGCTGCAACAATTTTTCGACATCCGCGAGTACTAGATTGATGTTCAGGACCTTCGGTTCGAGAACCTGTCTTCTTCCAAACGCAAGGAGTTGGCGCGTCAGGGTCGCGCCGCGGCGCGCCGATTGACGCGCGGCGATCCAGCGTTCTCGTGGCGAGATCTGACACTTGGGGCAGTGGCGATTGCGGCAGGAGTTGTAAGAGATGGCCCGATGCCCGCAGCGGGTGCACTCGTCGAGATGACCACCGAGTGCGGCGGTACGACACCGCGCAATGGCCAGCAGCACTTTGACATGCTTCCAGCGAAGCCATCTGCGATTTCGTTCGAGGAATGCGGTTCCCGCGGTACGGATCAGATCGGCCACCTCCAGGGGCGGCCGACTCATCTATCTCTCCAGTTCTGATCTGCCTTTCAGTACCAGCGCGTCCAGAGGACCGGCGGTAGCGTGCAAGTGCCGTTGCGAAAGGTGGAGATAGATGGCCGTTTCTTTTAGATCGTGATGGCCTAACAGGATCTGAATGGTGTGCAGGTCGGCGCCGGCTTCCAGCAAGTGCGTGGCGAAGCAGTGACGCAACACGTGGGGATAGACCTTCTTCTTAATCCCGGCACGGTGGACAGCATACTGGCAGGCGTGGCGCGGCGTTTTGGTATCCATGGGCTGATCGCCGCTATGCCAGCGATTGCCGGGAAACAGCCAGACACCGGATTTCTTGCGCAAACGCCGCCAGTGTGCGCGAAGTTCGTCGAGCAGAACGGGACTGAGCATCACGTCGCGGTCTTGGCGGTGTCGCTGATCTTGAGGCGCGTCAATTCCGCACGCCGGTGGCGTAGAGGGTCATGAGGATAGTGCGGTAAAACGGAGTGGGAGCTGCGTCGATGAGTTGTGCCACTTCTTCCTGGCTGAGAATCGTGGGCAGGCGATGCGTCTTCTTAGGGTAGGGAGTGTCAGCGATGCTCCACGGTTTTTTAAGGGTCTGGATGTAGAAAAACCGCAGCGCACACAGGTGGTTCGTCACCGAACCAGGCGACAGCTTCCGTTTCGTGAAGAGATAGGCTTGGTACTCCCGAATGTGTTGCCGGCCTAGGCGATCGGGAGAACGCCGGAAATGTCGAGCGAACGCTTCCACCTTGCGAAGGTAATACCGTGTGGGGATCTCACGGGCCACCCGGAAGTTAGCCAGACTCCAGTGTGAGGATGGCGACCCCTCACCGTGCTCATTTCATCCACACAGGCACAATTCAGTTTTCAGCGAAGTCGAAGAAGTCGAATCCGATACGGCGCAGTAGTTGGACGAATCTGGCATCCGACCGCACACTATCAAAGGATGGTTCCATCTTCAGTTCGATCAAATCTGGATTGTGTTCGTCATACGCCTTTTCCAGCCAGAAGAAGGTTTGCTCAGTATCTTTCAGGGAACCGTAAGCTCGTGCCACGTCATAGGGCGAAAAGTAGCGTTCAGCCGAACGCTGGACCAACTCATCCATGATCCTCTTCATCGTTGCTTTGTCCCCCACAGCCCCATGTGCCTCGGCCAAACCGATGAGGGCCTCCGTGCTCCTGCCGGATAGTTCTACTGCTCGGCCCATCTCATCGACGGCCTGAAGCATCCCCTTCTGCAGGTAGACCAGCCCCAAGCGGAAGTGAAGGAGAAAATGGCTAGGGTCGATCTCCAATGCCCTGCAGAGCTCCGCGATTGATTCATCGTATCGACGTGCGAGATACAAGATCATCCCCAGGGAGGCGCTGAGAAGTGGGTTAACCGGATCCATTTGCTGGGCGTTTCTGGCCGTCGCGATCGATTCATCCGCCCTGCCCATGGCCATCAAGTATTCAGCGTACCAATACCAGGCAATTGCATGGCCAGGATTTAGCTCCAGCGCACGCTTAAAATCTTCTTCCAGGCCCACCCAGTCCCAATCGTGGAGCCGGACATGAGCTAGCGAGGCATAGGCTTCGCCTAGTTCCTGGTCAATCTCCAGAGCATGTCTGGCCGCCACCTTCGCTTTGTGAAGCGCTTCCGTGGCGGCCATAACTCCTCGGCAGGCGAGCATGGTGTAGGCGTCAGAAACTCCATCATAGGCTGCAGCATAGCTCGGATCACGTTCAAGGGCTTGCTCGAAGCACTGGATACTTCTCCGCATTCCTTCTTCAGTGCGCATATTCCACAAATGACGTCCTCTGAGATATAACTCATGGGTCCGCGGATCGATGGAACGGAGTTTATCTGAATCCAAGCGCCGCTGTTGGCGTACGGTGAGCTTGATCTGTATCGCGCGTGCAATGGCCCGCGCCACCTCGACCTGCAGCGCCAATATGTCATGTAGGTTTCGCTCGTAACTCTCCGCCCACAGGTGGGTCTCATCGCTGACGCGGATAAGCTGGGCTGTGATTCGCACCCGTCCCCCTGCGCGACGTACGCTACCCTCCAAGGCGTGCGAGACACTCAGTTCCCGCCCGATCTGCTGAACCGTCTTGTTCGTGGACTTGTATTGCATAGCTGATGTCCGCGCAATCACGGCCAAATGCTCCGGACTCAGCCGCGCCAACTGGCTGATCATTTCTTCGGTCAGGCCTTCACTGAAGTAGTCGTGTTTCTCTCCTCCACTGAGGTTCTCAAATGGCAAGACCACCAGCATCTTTCTGCCCGCGCTGGCATCGCCCGTTCCTCCTACAATTTGTTGGACAGGACCAACGAACCGGTAACCTCGCTTGGGAATCGTTTCGATGAACTGTGGCTCTCTGTGGCCTTCTCCTAGGGCCTTCCGCAGTATCGAAATGTGCGAGGTCAGGCTGCCCTCTTCGACAACCGTGTCCGGCCAAACTTTCTGCAGCAGCTCCTCTTTGCCGATGGGCTTGCCCTCCGCCGCGACCAAAGCAATCAGCAGGTCCACGGCTTTAGGCGTGAGTACCATTCGCACTCCCTTGCGAAACAATAGCCGCGCCTCCGTATCCAGGCGGTACTGGCCAAACTCGTACTGGCGGCTGGCAACCATAGCAGGAAACTCAGGAGAAAATCATAAGGAAAATAGCAGCTTTCGCAAAGTACTTCTAGACAGCTTCCTCATAATCTGGGCCTCAATGGAGGAACCACGATGAGTCAATTCAGTCTGTTTCGCAGCACAGCTTGTCATTTTTCGGCATTTCTTGGCATCGCCGCACTCCTGACAGCCGTGGGCGTGTCCCGCGCCAATCAGGGCGGCGGCCAGTCGGAAAGCGACGGGAAGCGCGACGAGCCGAAATACCTCTTCGTTTGTGCCGGCGATCAGGCTCGTAAGAACCCTGACTTTCTAGCTGTCGTAAATTTCGACGAAAACTCCAATAATTATGGAAAAGTGATTGCCCATGCTCCTGTCCCCGAGCCGGGTGCTACCGGAAACGAATTTCACCACATCGGTCTTTCAGCGGACGGAAAGATTGCCGCGTGCGGCGGCTTGCTTAGCGTCCTCAAAGGACAGAAGGAAGTCTTTTTCTGGGACGTTTCCGATCCAGGCACACCACAGTTCCTTTCCGCTGCTGACCCGCCTCTTTCTGCGATTACCGACGAGTTCCACGCCCTGCCTGAGGGCGGCTTCCTGGTCACCATGATGGGGGGCGCGATGGGCCATGCTCCTGGCCGCGTGGCGGAGTTTGATCGCCAACTGAAGTTGATCCACGAACACCCCGACAACCCCCCGGACGATAGCTTTAATCCTCATGGCATCGCGGTTCGACCGGAAATCAACCTGATGGTCACGAGCGATTTTATTTGTCCTTCCACCACTCTCGATGCTGTTGCCGGCGGGCTCGATTTCCGCGGCAGCGTGCGCGTATGGGACTTCAAGCGCCGGGAGATCCTGCGCACCATCAGCATTCCCAATGCCGGCGGTACGATTGACGTGAAACTTATCCCGCACGACTCCCAGGAACGCGGCTTCACCGCCGGAATGCTCGACGATCACCTCTACTTGTTGAACACCAGACGCGGAACCGCGCGGGCGGTCTTCGATTTTGCCTCCATCGCGAAAGGCGGGTGGCCGCAGCTCATGCGCATCACCTCCGATGGCCGCAGGCTTTTCATTTCTATGAACCAAGCCGGAAAAGTGGTGATGTTCGACATCTCCGATCCAGACTCGCCCCGTGTGGTCAAAGTGCTTGATCTCGGACGCGATTCCGGACCCCACTACATCACCCTTACGCCCGATGAAAGGCGCCTGGTCGTCAGTGACTACTTCCTGAATGAAGACAACTTCGGGAAGGTTCACGCCGAAGGCGACCACAAAATCCATGTCGCCCGGATCACCGAGAACGATTTGGCGCTCGATCCGCGCTTCCGTCTTGATTTCAACACTACTTTTGCGACGGGTCCTGCCCGCCCACACGGTCTCGCCATTAGATAGAAGAGAACGGCAATGGGTGTGGGAAAGGCAAAGTAGACCTCTTCTTAGCCCAATGGTGCGCCCGAGTGACGAGCAACTCTGACGTAATGCGATTGGGTAAGGGTTGCCGACCGTCCGGGTCGATCAAGAGCGCTACCTCTTTTTGGTTCAGTATCACTGCTAATCCCTAGGATCTGGCGGCGGACGCCTGGGGCTGCCGGTCCTTCGCACCCATGAAGATGAGCCACAGCATGATGGCGAGTTCGCCGAACATCACCGGGAAAACCCAATTGGAGACCCTCTGTTCGTATTGCGGCCATAATATGGCGGTGACGCTCGTAGCCAGATAGGCGAAGCAGTTGAGCATCAGCCAAACGCCGAGGATGCGCGGAAGAAACCGCGACCTGTACACCAGCAGGCCGAAGGGAAACAGCCACAGTCCCCAAAATACCTCGTTCGCAAGTATCCCTTGGCCGTGCATCCGAAGGAACACCATGACGAGGGCGTCGCGCTGCGGCTTGTCGAAGGCAGAGAGGAAGTCTGCCCCACGGGCGACCAGCAGCGCAGCTGCGTCATTGATGGTGTTGAGGAAGTAGATGGGCGTTACCATCAGCGCGCCTAGGATTACCACCAGCCGAGCCAAGCCCTGGTCCACTCCCTTGAACAGCCGGTAAAGGGCCAGTGTGAGAAAGATGGCCATGGTCGCGGTGAACAGATCGCTGAGGATGCCGAGGCGGAAAAGCGTCTCGTGCGCGGCAATATTGTTAGCTGTTGCGCTCGCATTCCCTGCTACAAACAGCTTGCTGGGAATGTAGATGAGGCGCAGGGGTGCAGTCAGGAGTGTGAGGTAAAGTAGTCCTGCGATTCTGGCGTTTCTGCTGAGCGAGGTCATGTGTGCTCCTTGGAGGCGGGATTTTAGCCCCAAGTACGGGGCGCGGCATTGAAAAGTTTCCCAGCCTGCGGAATTCGCCGTGCTTTGGGAGGGGACGGGCAAACAGGAAGGAACCGCGCACCTCAGCATAGGCGTGTCATTGGCGAATCGGGCATCCGAAATCAAGCACCGACCCAAAAAGGGCTCGCATCGAATCGCGATAGGAGGAAATGATATGCGAGCCGCGGTCGTTTCCGCTGTGAGCAGTTCGCGGCAGCTCAAAGACGTTCCGCAACCTCGGCTCGGACCGAATCAAGTGCTACACTCCTATCCTTTTGGAAATGCGTATCGATCAACTCCCCTATCTTTGCCAGGTGATGGTCATCGTGCTCCGCAACAAAATACAAATGATCCACGAGCCGCATGGGCTGCTTGAGACGCATATGCAGGCTCGTTCGCACAAATACGTCAGGTTCAAATGTCCCCAGGTGCTCCACTAAGCACAGCCTGTGGCTTGTAAGCCTGGACGCTCGATTCAGAATAGAGGCGATCCAGTTCGGACCGCGTGGGTGAGAATACTAACCCGTAGACCTCCGCACCCGGTGTGGGAACGAGCGCTGCTCGTTGGCCGATGCGGAGGGCAACATCGCCAGGTCCGGGAGTTGTGTACCCAGAGATGACCATGGAAACGACGCCAAAACCAAGGTCACTGCGGATAGTGTTGGGCTTCCCGGTTCTCTCTACGGGACTATCCAGTATCTTCATGGGCGTGGCAAGCGCATGGCACCCGCAGTCGCAGTCTGTACCACTGATGCTATAACGTTGTCATCGCCCCCTTGAGTAGCTAATGTTGAATCGCAATATTCAGAAGTCCAAAGCCTATGTCCTCAACTCTCGCGCAAGGCGACGATCGGGTTCACTTTCGTCGCGCGGCGTGCTGGGAGATAGCTAGCCAGCGCGGCCACTGCAAGTAAAAGCAGAGGCACGATCAGAAACACAGCCGGATCATGGGGGCGCACCCGATAGAGCAAGCTTGCCATCAGCGACGCAGTGGATGCAGAAAAGACCAATCCGGCAACGATTCCCACGCCAGCAAGCGCGACCCCTTTGCGTAAGAACATTCTCAGAATGTCGTCCCGCGGCGCGCCCAGGGCCATGCGAATACCGATCTCCCGCGATCTCTGCCCCACCATGTACGCCAGCAATCCATATATCCCGATCGAAGCTAACAGCAGCGCCATCCCCGCAAATCCCGTCAACAAATTCGCCAAAAATCTGCGCGATGCCAGCGATGCATCCAGTACCTCATCCATCGAGGTGACGTTGAACACCGGCAGCCCCGGATCTAAGCTCTGAATCGCGCCGCGAATCTGCGCCTCGAGCATGCTCGCCGACAAAGAAGTTCGCAGCGCCAGGCTCAACGTCCGCCCGACAAATTGATTCACCGGAACATAGAGGTGCGGCACGTCATCGACATCGAGCCCGTCGTGCTTGATGTTTTTCACTACGCCCACCACGGTGCTCCATTGATTCGTAGGATTCTGCCCGAAACGCAACCGGATACGCAGCCGCCGGCCCACCGGATCATGATCCGGCCACCAGTAGCGTCTTGCCGTCGCCTCATCGATGATCGCCACGGGCAATTTGCCATTTTCATCGTCCTCGGTGAAGAAGCGCCCCTCCACCAACGGGGTTTGTATCACCCGAAAATACTCCGGGCTGGTGCGGATAACTTCGGCGCTCAAATCTCCCGAGGATTCCGTGGGCCGGTCTTCGATGTCCAGCGAATTGTGATTCGTGGCGCCGTACGCCGCCGCATCGCTGTTGATTGTGTCGGCGGCCGGCAAATTGGACGTAATCGCCGCCAACTCCACGCCCGGAATCGCGTTCGCGCGCCGTAGCAGTTCGCGATTAAACGGAATCTGCTGCGCTAAGGTGTGATATGGATCGAGCTGCGGATTATTCGGGTTCGGCAGATAGATATTCGCCGTCACCA